>JAAYQH010000019.1 GCA_012519365.1 Planctomycetota bacterium
CTGCCGGGTACTACTTTTACTCTCAGGGCAGCAAGCAGATAGAAATTCAAGCCGAGCAAATGTGGGTAAGGGATCAAGTTGCTCACCTAAACAAATTGTATAGTATATTAACAAATGAGAACCTTGATGACCTCGCAACCGTGATCCAAGGCCGAATCAACGAAATAACCAGTGGTTCCCGACATGCTGGCGGTTTAGGTCCAGAGGTCGATCTCTTTCGCGATGAACTGGATTTTATGTATAGTATATTATCTCAATTAAAACAGCATGACAGAGCAGAAAGCCTTCAACTCGTTAACGATCGCTGTGTCGTCTTACGCATTAGGCTGCTTCAGCAATTGCCGCTTCGAATACACAAGGTAGAGCTTGGAAAAGATCAAATCCCGTCCCACTTTTATTACAACCCCATTATATCAGCGTTTGACCCGACATTAGTAGTAAAGGCCACTGATGCCGACTTTCCTCCGGATAATGATAATGATAAGGATTATATGCTGCACCTCGCAGAAAAAATACCACCTCGCACTTTCTCCGGAAAAGACTGGGTTGCTGTAACTTATTACATTGATTTCAATAGCGTTTCTGAAGACGAATTTATTAACGGCATGCAACAATTCTATTCAGAAAAAACATGGAGCCAAATCGATTATGATCTCTATTTTCCACAGATGTCAGAGTTCATGTCTAACCAGTGGTATAAAACATCAAATTCACAGAAATTATGGAGCTCCTATTGGACTAAAGATCTGTTGGGCGTTATCAATGTCAATCTATTCTATTTGTCTGAAAATGTGGGTAATTGTGTGATATGGCTCAGCACAAATCCCGGATTACAGGATTTACCCCCTGGGGCACGCTTGATGCCCGGGTGTTTGCAGAGTGACGGACATTGACGCGGGAACGAATCTGGTTAAATTTTCGTATGATTACGTCGCTAATTCGAACAATATCGCCACAATTACCTTTGACCATCGGCCCGATACGCCGTATAATGCCTTCGACTACGATCATCTGGATCGGCTGACGGAGGCCGAGTATCTGGTGGGGGTATTGACCGAAGGCGAGGTGTTTGGGATGGACGATTTGGGCAATCGCACGACCGTGAACCTGCGGAGCGGGGCAGATCAGGTGTATGCCACCGATACGCCGAATATCACCAATCGCTATACGGCCGTGGGCGGCCAGCCGCTGGCCTATGACGCCGCGGGCAATCTCACACAAGACCACGACGGCTACCGGTACGTCTATGACTACGAAAACCGGACCACTCGCATCTTCAAACTCGACGGCCAGACGGAAATCGACGTCGCGCAGTACACCTATGACGCCCTGGGGCGGCGGATTGAGGCTCGGTCGTTTGCGGACGGGCAGTTGGATGCGGTGCGTCGGTACTGGTACAACGATCAGTGGCAGGCGCTGACGCAGGAGTTGTGGCTATCAGAGCAGCCATATTCTGTCCGGCGAAATTACATTTACGGCAACTACATCGATGAAGTGCTCGTGATGAACGACGGGGCGGGCGATTTGTATTACGCCCACGACCATCTGTACAGCCCCGTCGCCCTGCTGAATGACACGGGAGCCGTTGTGGATCGCTACGAGTATGACGCCTACGGGCGGCGAAGTGTGATGACGCCGGGGTTTGCCCACCGCAACAACAGCCACTACCTCAGCGACATCGGCCTGACCGGACGCGAGATCGACGAGCTGGACCTCGACGCCACCGCCACCCCGCGCCTCCACCACATGCACTACCGCCACCGTGATTACAGCCCGCAACTGGGACGGTTTTTGCAGCATGATCCGCTGGGGGTAAATCCACATCCAAGTGTGGGAAATTACTTCCTCATCGATCTTCTGCATTATTTTGATGGGTTAAGTTTATTTGAGTATGTTTCTTCTAAACCGATGACTCAGTTTGACCCATTTGGCTTATACTCTACGTTAAATCCATGTTCATTGGCAGCTGCGGGTTTCACGCCCAAAGAAATTGCTGCAATGCTTGGAATTTCTTTGGCCGCAGCACATGCGATTATTAATGGACAGTGCGACCCTATTCCTTTACCTATCTCTCGGCCCGCCCCCAAATGTCCTCCTCGTGATACTGGAGATTGTACACCTGATGAACACGCTGCATTGCAAAGTGCGGTTGATTCGGCCTGCCATGGTTCGGCTTCTCGATCCTGCAAAGGAACAGATCATGTTGCTGTGTTATCTGCAAAATTGGCGCAAAACACTGCGTGTGCAATTGCTCGTGACCACATAAATGGAAAATGTTATAAAGGTGGAGATAAAGGCCATAGAACAGCTGCAGGTGAAGCATGGAATGCAGTTTCTAAATGTGCCGGGATGATATGGGATAGTGTTCGTCGTAGAGTGAAATAGGAATAATACCAGAGAAAAATGGCGAGATATTAGGAGTTAACTGTGGAGATAGAATCTTTAAAAAAAGAGATAAATGATGCATTTGAAAGAAGTGTATATCCCGGTGATCAAAATATTGCGATTAACAAAAAAGATTTAGAATATGAGCACCTTAAAGATTTTATCGGGGTTAATTGGCATCAGATATCTGTTGATTTTATTGTTCCTAAGCATACAAGCAGTTTGTGTTTTATGACACCGTTGGCGTTTTGTTACTATATGCCCGCTTATATGTCGATATCGGTCGAGAATTACGTCGAATCGGATATTGTGCCAGACAATCTTGTCCATGCTTTAACCATTCGTACCCAGTGCGATTTGGATAAATTAAATACATTTAAGGAGTATTTGGGGGCCAACAACTCTTCTTTGGGCGATGTAGATGAAGAAGTGGTTTGGTTTTATGAGCGTATAAATAACTTTACTGATAGGCAAAAAAAAACAATTTATAAGTATCTTTTGTTTTTAGTACAAGAGCACTCAGCCGATTATCCGGACAATGCACCTCAAATAGCGATTGATCGGTATTGGAAGTTCTTTATGGAAAAATAGGGATTGTCACCTATAAAAATGGAAATCTGCACAAACAATAAAACAATGACGTCTGCGCTGTGTGGTTACGACGCCTTGGGCCGTCGGATTGAGGCTCGGTCGTTTGCGGATGGGCAGTTGGATGCGGTGCGTCGGTACTGGTACAACGATCAGTGGCAGGTGTTGACGCAGGGGTTGTGGAGTCAGGCGTATGCGGGGCTTGCGCTGAGCCGTAATTACATCTATGGCAATACTATCGACGAGGTGCTGGGGTTTGAGTGGGTGGTGGACGGGACGCCGGGGGCCCGATATTACTATCTGCACGACCACTTGTACAGCCCGGCGGCGATGCTGACCGAATGGGGCGTTGCGGAGCGGTATGAGTATGACGCCTACGGGCGGCGAAGTGTGATGTCGGCCGGGTTTGCCCACCGCAGCAACAGCCACTACCTCAGCGACCTTGGCCTGACCGGACGCGAGATCGACGCGCTGGACCTCGACGCCGCCGCCACCCCGCGCCTGCAACACATGCACTACCGCCACCGCGACTACAGCCCAAAACTGGGACGGTTCATGCAGCATGATCCGTTGGGGATAAGGCCATATGTAATAGTTGATGGATTTCTGTTTTCTGTACCCCTTGTTGGACACTGGGGGAATAATCTGTATGGATATGTAGAGGGTTCGCCAGTATTATATCTTGACCATGACGGGTTGAAAAGGAAGGTTACATACCAGGAATGCCTCGAAACCTATCAAGGAAGACGCCAAAAGGCAATGAGCAATCTTGGCAATTGTTTGTTTGATTGTGGCATTACAATCGGTGAGGCAGGCCCAGCCATAATTGCATGTTCGGCTTTTGCCGCTAAGTGTGGGCCATTTGCAGCAGCCTGTTGGTCTGCGTGTGGTGCGGCAACAGGAATTGCAGGAGGAGCTTGCGGGATTGCCTGTGGATGGGAATATTACAATACAAAAAAATCTGCCACTGAGGCATATGATCGGTGCATGGAAGATGCGGTTCTTTGTGAAAATCAATAGAAAGGAGAAATAGAAGGTGAAGAAATTAAAGATGAATTTTCTATTAGGCATATTTTTCTTACTTCTATTTTTTATCACATGTAAATTATGGTGGGATAAACATATACTCAAAGGAGAAGTTTACGCTATGTCTGTTTATGCAGGCACAATACAAGCGTCGGTAGATAATAATTGTAATATATTACGAATTTACAAATTGAGTTCAAAAAAAGATAGAAGTTTTACAGGAGTCACAGAAGGTCCATTTGAAATATGGCATTGGCCGTCTCTAAGGGGAAGCAAGTACTCTTCAAGTATATTTGTAGAAGCATACAATAGAAAAACAATGAAACTTTATCAAGATGAAATTCAAAAAAATGAAACGAGGGAAAATGAACCGGGTTCAGACACTTTATCCGACCAACAAAAAGATCAATGACATTGAAGAGGCCTGAAAAGACAACACGATTCGCAGACAATGATCAGTGGCAGGTGTTGACGCAAGGGTATTGGAGTCAGCAGTATGCGGGGCTTGCGATAAGCCGCAATTACATCTATGGCAACTACATTGACGAGACGCTGGGCTTTCAGTGGGTGGTGGATGGGTCGCCGGGGGCCCGATATTACTATCTGCACGACCACTTGTACAGCCCGGCGGCGATGCTGACCGAATGGGGCGTTGCGGAGCGGTATGAGTACGACGCCTACGGGCGGCGGAATGTCATGACGCCGGGGTTCGCCCACCGCAACAACAGCCACTACCTCAGCGACCTTGGCCTGACCGGACGCGAGATTGATGAGCTGGACTTCGACGCCGCCGGCCCGTGCCTCTACCACATGCACTACCGCCACCGCGACTACAGCCCCCAACTGGGACGATTCCTGCAGCATGATCCGCTGGGGATAAGACCAGTATATAGGAACCTGCGACAAATCGCCGCCTTTAATCAATATCGAGATGGCATGAGTGTTTATGAATACGTCAAGAGTAATTCTATTGCAGGACTTGATCCAACGGGGAAAGCTTTGTGGTATTGCACCACAAATGCCTTTGGTGGACCTCTCGGAAAACATGGTTATATTTATGATGACAGCTTTGGGGATAATCTGGGCTCCATATTTCCCGGGTTAGGAGATGGCCGAGGAGGACAATCCTGTGGAATGGATGGTTCTTCAGGAAATAGACTTGGCGGAAATCCATATAATAGCCCATTTCCTGATGGATGTAAAGAAGGGCCAGCGCCCGGAACTCAGAGCCCTTGGGATGGTGAAACTGGTCAGGGTAAGGCGAGTTGTACAAGAATTAGGGATACGGATGATCCTGATGTGTCCCTTTGTGTCATGGCGGCTTGCTATAATGATATTATTGCTCTTTGAAAAGTTAAACGTAACGAAGCCAAATGTCCGATAATAAGGACATGAGACCTTCAGGAACCCCAAAACAGCTGGAGCAACGTCGGCGAAAAGCCATTGCGTTGCTGGAACAAG
>JAAYQH010000195.1 GCA_012519365.1 Planctomycetota bacterium
GAGAAGACCAACCTGAGGTGGTTGGGTTGATTCTTAGGGACTGGGGCTTGCCGAGCCGCTTAAGAATCAACCCAACCACCTCCAGGTTGGTCTTCTCATTGTTCCCGCCGATATTATAGACGGTGTTGGGTTTGCCCTCGGTCAACACCTTCCACACGGCAGTGCAATGATCATAGACATACAGCCAATCGCGAATATACAGGCCGTCCCCATACACCGGCAGCTCTTTATCGTTCAAGGCGTTGTTGATCATCAAAGGGATCATTTTTTCGGGAAATTGGTACGGCCCATAGTTGTTCGAGCAACGGGTGATGTTGTACCGCAACCCCCAGCTATGACCGAACGCCTGCACGAGCATGTCCGCTGAGGCCTTGCTGGCCGAATACGGCGAGTTCGGAGCCAGCGGCGTCTGTTCCGTAAAAAAACCTTCCGGCCCAAGTGAACCATAGACTTCATCGGTCGAAATCTGCACAAACCGTTCGAGATTTTTCTCCAACGCAATCTTCAGCAGCGTCAACGTTCCCTTGACATTGGTTTCAATAAAAACCCCCGGCTCGACCAGAGAGCGGTCAACATGGCTTTCGGCGGCAAAATTGATTATGGCATCGATTTGGTGCTCTTGAACAACCCGCTTAACCAACTGGCCGTCGCAGATATCCCCTTTAACAAAAACATGTTGGGGATGATTCATATAGCCTTTAAGGTTTTCAAGGTTGCCCGCATAGGTCAGGCAGTCCAGATTGACCACGTTAATATCCGGGTGCTCCTCCAGCACCATTCGCACAAAATTGCTGCCGATAAATCCGGCCCCGCCGGTTACCATTATCGTTCGCATAGGGTCTCCCAATCACGTTTCGAGGTATTGAGCCAAGGTATCTTTCCAATGTTCTATCGACCGACTGAGCGTGCCTTTTATCTTCTTGCAGTTAAACCGACTGTTGAGAGGGCGCTTGGCCACGGATGGAAAATCCGCTGTTTTACAGGGGGTTAATTCCACCGGCATTTCCAGCGTATCAAAAATAAATTGTGCCATGCCATAGCGACTGACATACCCCCACGCCGCAAAATGAAACACTCCCTCCGGAAAATCCCCCTCCAAAAGATCGCAAATCACCTCGGCCACACCAGTAGTCGCCGTAGGCGCACCAACTTGATCATCTACAACCCGCAGGGGTTCTCCCGAATGCACCGCCTCCATGAGTTTTTTGATAAAATGAACGCCGTGCCGCCCGTACGCCCACTCAATGCGGAGAATGCAATGCTGACAGCCGCTGGCCTCCAAAGCCAACTCGCCGTGCCATTTAGACAACCCATAAGCGTTAATGGGGTTGGGAATATCGGTCTCAACATACGGGCGATCCAGCATCCCGTCAAAGACAAAATCAGTACTGATGTGCAGCACGCGGGCCCCGGCCCGTTTGGCCAGTTCACCTAAGCGACCGACGGCCCAGGCGTTGACTTTCTCGGCCAGTTCCGGTTCGCTCTCGGCTTTTTCGACATTGGTATAGGCAGCACAGTTGACAATCACACTGTTCGGCGATACCGCCCTTTCAAGATGTTCTGGCTGAGTGATATCAAACTCCGGCAAGTCCAGCGCTCTGAGTGACCATCCCCGTTTGACAGCCATTGCCGTCAGATCGGTTCCGAGCATTCCCTTAGCACCGAGTAGCGTTATTTGCTTTGAACCGCTCATGCACATTCTCCATAACGAGGTAATTGATTTTCAGGAATATCCTTCAATCGCCGGTAGGCTTTATCCTTATCCGACAATTGCGGCTCATCAATGTCCCAAGGGATGTTTAGATCAGGGTCATTCCAGAGCACCCCGCCCTCGGCTGAAGGGGTGTAGTAATTCGTGCATTTATACGCAAAAATCGCCGTTTCACTTAACACACAAAAACCATGCGCAAAGCCCGGCGGAATATACAGTTGCCGAAAGTTTTCATCCGACAGATGCACCGCCGCAAACCGGCCGAACGTCGGCGAGCCGACACGAATATCCACCGCCACATCAAGAACGTGCCCTTCAAGGACCTGCACCAACTTGCCTTGGGCATTGGGTTTCTGATAGTGCAACCCGCGAAGAACACCTCGCCGTGAGCGGGACACATTATCCTGCACAAATGTCACATCCAGCCCCGCTTCTGCATACCGCTTGCGATTCCACGTCTCCATAAAAAAACCACGGGCATCGCCGAAGACCTTCGGCTCAAATATCCACACCCCCTCTAATTCTGTCGAGATACGGTTCATCGTACTTTGCCCTCAATCAACGCCAGCAAATACTGACCATAATGATTTTTTCTCAGCGGATCGGCTAATCGACACACCTGTTCAGCGTCTATCCAACCCATCCGAAAGGCGATTTCTTCCGGACACGAAATCATCAACCCCTGCCGCTGCTGAACGGTCTGTACGAAATTGCCGGCCTGCAACATCGATTCGGGAGTTCCCGTATCCAGCCAGGCAATGCCGCGACCCAGGAGTTCTACGTTCAGTTTCCCGTCTTTTAGATATACATTATTGACTTCAGTTATCTCCAATTCGCCGCGAGCAGACGGCTTAATCGAAGCGGCAATCTCCGTGATGCGACTGTCGTAAAAATACAGCCCCACCGCGGCATAATTGGACCTCGGAATGGACGGTTTTTCCTCAATACTCAGCACTTTGCCCGTATCGTCAAATTCAATAACGCCGTAACGTTCGGGATCACGGACAAAATAGCCGAAAATCGTCGCCCCGTCGGTTCGTTTTGCCGCAATACGCAGCGAGGCTACCAGCCCGTGGCCGTAAAAGATATTATCCCCCAAAATAAGACAGGCAGGCCCGCCATTGACAAAATCACGTCCGATAATAAAGGCCTGAGCCAGCCCTTCCGGACGCGGCTGCTCGGCATACTCAATTCGCATGCCAAATTGACCGCCGTCGCCAAGCAAACGCCGATACAACGGCAAATCTTGAGGCGTGGAAATCACCAGCACCTCGCGGATTCCGGCCAGCATCAGCACCGATAATGGATAATACACCATCGGTTTATCGTAAACCGGCAAGAGCTGTTTGCTGACCGCCTGAGTGGCCGGATAGAGGCGTGTGCCGCTGCCTCCGGCCAAAATGATCCCTTTTTGAATCACACCAGACTCCTTGCGAACTAATCATTAACGGATAGAAATTTACCACAAAACACCGATTTCGTCAATTCTTTTACAAGATAACACCTTTTTTCACAAGAAAACCAAAATAATTATAAATAATGCCATTTCTCGACAATATAATTATAGGAACATACTAACATACTATCGTTCGTTATTGTCATAAAAGTATATCGAACAATTCACCAGACCAATTTAATTATATGTTGAAAGGGAGTGTATGAAGTTCACCTCA
>JAAYQH010000196.1 GCA_012519365.1 Planctomycetota bacterium
TCGGCTCTAACGGGGCAAAAACTTTAATTTTTTATGGGACGGTCCAATAAAAAATTCTCATATCCCAACAACTGCTTACCTGCCGGATAGTTATCGGACGTGGGGGGGGGCGGGCAAAGTAAGCCGGTGTTCGGAAAGTTTTGCCGCTTTATTCAGAGATTATACAGGCTTTGGAGTCGACGTTGTCTTGCCAATTATTTTTTAAGTCCTTGTCTTGCAAGTATATAAAAGCGGTTTGGCGGACTTTTCTCACGGCTAAGGCACACAAATTGCTCTACCCCTAAGCGGTAACGTGTCTTTAGGTGTTTTGAAGGGTCTTGTAAACGGTAAAGGGTTGACGTTATGACAGTGATCGATTCGGCTCAGCAAAAGCTTGATTTTATGACGTTGCTGGTGACTGAGCTTCAGTATCAAAATCCGCTGGAGCCGATGGACAACCAGCAGATGGCCGCTCAGTTGGCGCAGTTTTCACAGCTCGAGCTGACCGAAAAAATGAACAGCAATATAAACGCAATGAATGAAACAATGTCAAAACTGAACAGCAGTTTTGAAGGGGCGATGCTGGTTGCGCAGATGGATTATGCCAAGTCGCTGCTGGGCAAAACCGTGGAGTATTATTATGACGATTACGGTCAATCGCTTGAAGGCAAGGTCAATCGCGTCTTCTTCAACGAGGCCGGCTATTTGACCCTTGAAGTGACAAGTCAGGTGGCACACCCGGACGGGTCCACGGCGACCGAGTCGTTCAATGTACCTATTGACCTTGTAGAAGGCATAAAAGAATAAATCTGTAAAGAATCTGAATATCGTTTCAGGAGAAAAGTATGAGTTCTGCATTATCTGCCGCCGTATCAGGATTAAAGGCCCATCAAACCATGCTGGATGTGGCCGGTAACAATCTGGCAAATGTCAACACCACCGCCTACAAGAGCAGTTCGGTCACCTTTGCCGAGTTGCTCAGTCAGAACATTCGAGGCGCCTCCGGCCCGGCAGGCAATTTGGGCGGCACCAATCCGCTGCAAACCGGAAGCGGCGTGGAGGTCTCCGGCATCGCGCGGAACCAGACCCAGGGCAATATCGTCTCGACCGGTCAGGATTTGGATGTGGCGATTGATGGCGAGGGCTTTTTTGTGCTGTCCAACGGTCGGCAATCTGTTTATACACGAGCCGGCTCATTTGCAACCGATGCGGACAATACCCTTGTGGATCCGGCCACAGGGTACAAGGTGCTTCAACTGGATAATTCCCCCATCCAGATTCCCTGGGGCACGGCCATGCCGGCCAGTGCGACTACCGAAATTGTAATGAACGGCAATCTAAGGTCCTCGGCTGACAGCAATCAGGCTACATATAACAAAATTATCTCAAATGCGGCCTTTACCACCAATTCAGGGGCCAACAGTGCCAACAGTTCAACATTGTTGTCTGACCTGGATCAATGGGGCCACGGCGGTTCGACAGGCTTCGAGTCGGGTAAAATTTTGATTTCAGGCATTAAAGAAGACGGAACAACGTTTGAAAATGAAGAGATTACGTGGGGTCCTGATGCCCGGTTGGGCGATATTCTCGATCAAATCAGCGCGCTGTTTAATAACAGCACTGCGACGCTGGATTCGAGCGGACATATTGTGCTGACCGCGCTGGATAAGGGATACAATCAGGCCAACATCACAGGGATGAGTTATGTCCCGGGCGCAGGGGAAATGTTGTCTCTGCCGACCTATTTCAATTACAGCACCGTCGGCGGCAATGACAGTAAAAATTTCAGCATTACTGTTTTTGACTCGATGGGCGAGCAGCACGTTTTAACGGGGGTCTTTGTCAAGACGGACACCCCGAATACCTGGGACTTGGTCATCACCTCGGTCAGCGGCGAGACCGAGCCTTCGTGGGACAATTATGATATCATAAATGATTCGTCGCTCAATCGGCGAATCAGCGGTATAGAATTTAACCCGGACGGCTCCCTTAAAGGATTAAATTCGTCGGCTGAGTCCACGACGTTTTCAGTTCGCTTTGATAATAATCCCACCCCGCAGGAGATCACATTGAATCTGGGCACGGAAGGTGAATTTACCGGTTTGACCCAATTTTCAGGTCAGTCCTCTACCGCTGGCGCATTGACCCAGGACGGTTATGAATCCGGTTCGCTGTCGAGCGTCAATATCGATCAGAACGGCACGGTCATCGGGATGTTCACCAACGGCGTCAAAATTGATATCGCCCAGCTCCAACTGGCGGTGTTTTCCAACGCCAACGGGTTGGAATCCGTCGGCAACGGCTACTTTCTGCCGACGGCCAACTCCGGCGATGCAACCGTGACGATCGCAGGCACCAATGGAGCCGGCACGATTCGCGGCCAGAGTCTGGAAGAGTCCAATGTAGATATGGCCACGGAATTTGTGACCTTAATGCAGGCCCAAAACGGATACCAGGCCAACGCCCGAACGATTCGCGTTGCCACCGATATCCTTCGGGAACTGACCAATCTAATACGGTAAATAAGCGCGAAGCGAAAATGCCTTTAGTTTTGTTTCAATTTGTTGCCCTCGCTGTGACGGGACGATTGACTCCTTATGAACGGTTTGATGCCATGAGGCGTCTGGATACCGGCGGATACTCGGTGTTGACCAACAAGTGGTTTGTGCTGCTGGGCTGGTCTGTCATATTCATTTTGATACTGCTGCTGTTGGTTGTGCATCGGATGCGAACAGAACGAGAAAAGCGTCAGATTGAGCAGCGTTATGATGAATTGTCTGATCAAATGCAATTGACCGCCGCCGAGCGTGAGATTCTGGACGCGATCGCTGTTCGCAGCGGTTCGGCCCGAAAGGACGCCGTCTTTCATCATGTCGAGGCGTTCGAAAACGGGCTGGCTCGCCTGATGCAGGATGTCTTTGCTGAAGGTCACAATCTGGCCTATCGCAAGCGGCTGCAGGCCGCCGTTTATGCCCTCGAAGAAAAACTGGGCTATATCAAGCCGGCGCCCGTATATCGTCCGAAAAGCATCAAAGAACAGAGCAGCCGGCATATCCCCGTCGGTACTTCCGTGCTGTTGTCGCTGCCGGGTCAGGATGAAGCACGTCAGATCCCCGGCCAGATCGCAGCCAATGACAGATATGAGTTCGTTGTCAGGCCGGAAATCCCCCTGGCTTGTCAGCCCGGACAGATGTGGCGAGTGCAGTATGAGATTGGCACGGTAACGTGGGAAATTGAGGCGATTGCCTTGGCCGCATCGGATAAAGGGCTGATTTTTAACCACTCCGATCGTGTTCATTTTGTCAATCGCCGGCGTTTTCCGCGGGTGGCGGTTCGCAAAAAAGCAACCCTTGCGCAGCTGCCGGTGTTTCGGCACGCCCAGGAAGCCGATGATTTGCGTCCGGTGTTTTTTGATGCGCAGATCAATGAAATTGCCGGGCCATCCCTGCGTATTCGTACGGACGTGGAGCTGGCCCTCAAGGATCGCGTGCTGGTGGTATTTGAGCTTGAGCCGGGATTGATTGTTCAAGACATCGGGCTGGTGCGTGATATTCGTCAAACGCCGGTCGGGCAAGCCGCGATTGTGGAGTTGGCCGGCCTCAACGACAGGGCTGTGGCCGAATTGGTGCGGGTTACCAATCAGCTTCTCAGCCGCACACCCCAGGCGGCGGCCGAACAGAACAATGAAAACACCGTTGCGGAGGTAACCTGAGATGACAACGCCGGTCAGTCAAATGGCGACAGGACTTCGAGCGCTGATGCAGGATTATGAAACAGTAACGCATAATCTGGCCAATAGCAGCACCGCGGGTTTTAAGCGTCGGGTCAACTCTTTCAGTGCGGAGCTGGCACGGCAGCAGCGGCTGGGTGAGCAGCGCAGTCTGATGAACGGGCGGATCGACGCAAATGGGGCAATTGATTTTACCCAGGGCGTTTTGAGCTGTACCGAACGGCCGCTGGATATTGCATTGGAAGGCAATGGATTTATTGCGTTGGATACGCCGCAGGGGCCGCTTTATACCCGTAATGGTGCGTTGTCCATCAATTTGCTGAATCAGCTTGTGGACGGTTCCGGCCGATTGGTGTCCGGACAAAACGGTCCTATCGTGATTCCTGCTGCCGTAACGGAAAGCGATATTCGCATTGATGCCGGCGGGACGGTATACGCTAATGAGGTGGAACTGGGGCGAATTCGGGTCGTGGAATTCGGCGACGCGATCGATTCCCTGACGCCGGCCGGGCACGGCTGTTTTAAGGCGCCCCGGAATCAAGTGCCGCGAGAAGCGACCGAGACGAAAGTCCGCCAGGGATATCAGGAAAATTCCAATGTCCAAATGGTACACGAATTGACCGGTCTGATTTCATTGTCGCGAATGTATGAGGCCAATATCAACGTGCTTCGCAAAAATCGTGAAAACTCGGCGACGTTGCTTGAGGTCGCCCGAAACGCATAGGATATAACGCAGGAGAATGAGCCATGCTTAGAGCATTTTCAACAGCCGCAACGGGGATGGACGCCCAGCAAACAATGGTGGACGTTATTGCCAACAATCTGGCGAATGTTAATACCAACGGCTATAAGCGTTCCCAGGTCAATTTTCAGGATTTGCTGTACGTTAAGATGCGACAGGCCAGTCGTGAGGTCTCCGCCGGCATCACCGCCCCCAGCGGCATGGAAGTGGGCAGCGGCGTGCAGATTGCCTCGACGAATCGTGCCTTTACGGTCGGTGAGTTCCAAAGCACCGGCAACGAGTTGGATATGGCCATACAGGGGGACGGTTTTTTTCAGGTCACTTTACCCAACGGTGAACTTCGCTACACTCGCGACGGAGCTCTTCAGAAAGACGCCGACGGTCTGTTGGTTACAGCCAGCGGTTATCAGTTAACGCCCTCCATCACGATTCCTCAGGATGCGCTGGCGGTGGATATCGCCAGCGACGGCACGGTCAGCGTGGAGACCTACTCCGGCACTCAGGTCGTCGGGTCGATTCAGCTTTACCGTTTTTCGAATCCGGCGGGTCTGACCGCCGAGGGGGGCAATCTCTTTCGTGAAACCGAGGCCAGCGGTGCGGCGATTACGGGAACCCCCGGCGAGAACGGCTTTGGCACCCTCCTGTCGCAGTATCTCGAAAAATCCAATGTCCAGATGGTCAACGAACTGGTCAATCTGATTACCGCTCAGCGGGCCTATGAAATCAATTCCCGGGCGATTCGAACGGGGGACAATATGCTGCAGCAATTGAATCAGCTCATCCGTTAACGCATTGCATGATCAAGGAATTTGAGATGTTCAGCTCAAAAGGAAAAGGACTGCTTCTGTGGATGGCAGTCGGTATGATCCCGCTCTGTGCGGCCGAAAGACCGCTGCAGATTTATCTGCCTCAGGAAATTCGGCTTGAAGGCCAGACGGTGGAATTGGGACAGATCGCTATTCTGCTCGGCGATGATGCGTTGATTGAAAAGGCACGGTCCGTTTCTCTCGGGGCGTTTGCGATGGACGGACAGACATTGCGGGTGGATCGAAACACTATTTTGAGCCGCTTGGCCGGCGATGGCATTCGTCCCGCACAAGTCCACATCCGCGGGGCCGAAATAGTGCACATCGGACGGCAGGAGATGACGGTCTCAGACGAGCAGATTGTCGCATGTGCTCGGCGCTGCCTTGAAAGAAATTTGTCCGGCCATCAGGGGGCCGCAGCGGAACTTATCCGGTTGCCCAAGCCGCAGGTGCTCAGCATCGAGCACGGGGCGGCAGAATTGACGGCCACCGATGCTGTGCCGCAGGGCGACGGCACCTGGCGGATTCGTGTGGCTGTATTGCAGGACGGCCGGGCCGTGGCCGAGGAAGATGTGTTTTTTACAGTGCGCTATCAGATCAGACAGGTCATTGCAGCAGAAGACCTGCCGGCCGGTACAGTATTAACCAGCGAGAACGTACGCGTAGAAACCGTCCTTAGCGATCGACCGGAGTCGACCGACTGGGTGGTGCCTTATGGGATGGCAACGACCTGTCGTGTTGCCAAAGGGACGGTCGTAGCTGAGTCGGTGCTTGAGCCTCAACGGGGCCCGGTTGTAGTCCAGCGACGACAAGTCGTGATGGTGCAAATCGACAACGGCATCTTATTTGTCTCGGCGCATGGTGAGGCGATGGAGGAAGGACGAGTCGGCCAGACGATTCGTGTACGGCGCGGCCAGCGGCCGAATGATCGCATCATCATTTGTCGCGTTCAGGCTGACGGAACGGTAGAACCGGTACTTTAATGAAAGGATTACAGAATGACAGCGAACAAAACACACATCATCGGGTTGATGGTCTGTATCTTGACTATTGGCACAACAGCCCAGGCTGCTTCCATTTGGGCTCGCCGCAATCAGACCGCCAAACCGCTGTTCGCCGACGACAAAGCCAATCAAGTCGGTGATTTGTTGACGATTGTCATCAGCGAAGACCACAAAGTCGATAACAAAGTCGAACGTGATTTGTCTCGTGACAGCAGCCGCCAATTGGGGATCGGGGAAAAAGACATCAGCATCGAACATGTGCTGTCCACCGTGCCCGAAGTAAACATCGATTTGCAGTCGAGTAAAAGTCTCAAAGGCAAAAGCGACTACAAAGACGAACGAACGATCGAAGATTCGATTACTGTCGTGGTAGTGGATATTCACCCCAACGGAAACCTGGTTGTGATCGGCACGCGCAGTCGCGATGTGAACAACGACAAACAGACCATTCAGGTCAGCGGTATCGTGCGCCCCAGCGATATTCAATTTGGGAATTTGGTGTACAGTCAACGGGTTGCCAATTTCCAGCTTGTCGCGATCAGCGAGGGGGTAACTAATGATTATAACAAGCAGGGCTGGCTGGGCGGTTTCCTGGATAAGATTTGGCCGTTCTAAGGACTGATGCGCAATGACTAAAACCCGCAAGAGACACTGCAGTATAACCGTCGAAGGGCTGTGCGTTCTGTCCGTGGCGGCGCTGTTGCTGTGGGCAGGCCCTCGCCCGGTGCAGGCGGCGCGAATAGGCGACATCGTGGATGTCAACGGCATTCGAAGCAACCCCCTGATGGGGACA
>JAAYQH010000197.1 GCA_012519365.1 Planctomycetota bacterium
CCCCTAAACCGGGAGTTGACGGGATTGTTTTTTTTTGACTTCATTCCAACATTCTCGATTTGTTTCTTGCCCGACACGATTCTTGCGATTATAGTGAAACCCCTTTATATGGGAACTGTGAATATCGAATTTTATCTGTACAGAAAGGATACGACGTGGCCAGTCATTTTGCTGATCGCCTTTGTGAGGCGGTACAAAAGAAAAATACACCGTTGATTGTCGGGATTGATCCGGTTTACTCACGGCTGCCGCAAACCATCCGCACCCGGCAAAAAAACCGCCAGAAGGATTTGGCCGTGGAAATTGACGCGCTGTTTGAGTTCAGCGCCAAGGTCGTCAAGATCGTCGCCCCGCTGGTGCCGGCGGTCAAAATCAATATCGCTTACTTCGAACGCTACTTCTGGGAAGGCATCGAGACTTATTACGCCCTGGTCAGCGAGGCCGAGGCGCTCGGGGTGGAGATCATCGGCGACGTCAAACGCGGCGACATCGGCCATACCGCCCAGTGCTATGCCGAAGCCCATCTGCAAAACCCCGAGTTCGTGGGAATGGAAGACATCATCGCGCCCGATGCAATCACCATCAACGGCTTTGCCGGCGCCGAGGGCATTGTGCCTTTTGCCGATGTTGCCACCGACCAGGGCAAGGGCGTTTTTGTGTGGGTGCGGGCCAGCAATCCGACCGCCGGCGTCATTCAGGACTTTGCCGACGCCTCCGGGATGAAGATGTATGAAAAAATCGCCGAGATCGTCGGCGAAATCGCCGTCCAACCCAAACGACTCGGCCAACAGGGCTATAGCAATATCGGCATGGTAGTCGGCGGCACAACCCCCGAAGAAACCGTCGTTTTGCGACAGCGCTATCCCAAGTGCTGGTTCCTCGTGCCCGGCTTTGGCGTTCAGGGTGCAGCCGCAGCCAACTGCATGCGCTTTGCCGATAAAAACGGAATGGGCGTCTTGGTCAACGCCTCGCGATCAATCATCTATGCCTACGACAACCCGAAATACACCGAACAATTCGGCGACAATTGGGAAAAGTGCATTGAACAGGCCGCCATTGATGCTAAAATCGAATTGGCCAAAGCAAAAACCTAAAAAATTCTAAAGTATAAGCACTAAACCCAAAAACACCTTCTAAATGCAAAAAACAAAACTGTCCTTCTTGCCGGCAACGCAGAAGGGACTGTAAGATTTTGGGGGGTGCGGTTTTTGGGGTGGGCGCATCAGAGTATCAGTGAAGGGATGAACAAAGCGTTTTTCCAAAATAAGCGTGTGGTGGTAATGGGGCTGGGCCAATTTGGCGGCGGAGTCGATTCGGCAGCGTTTGCCGCACGGGCCGGGGCACGGGTCCTCGTCACGGATAAGGCTGCGGCAGATCAGCTGGCCTCGGCAGCAGAGCCGCTGGCCGGCCTGCCGATTGAGTATCGTCTCGGCGAACATCGCCAGGAGGATTTCGCCGCCGCGGATGTCGTCATCGTCAATCCTGCCGTACCGCCGGAACATCCCCTGATTCGCTTGGCCAAAGCGAATCACGCGATGATAACCTCCCAGGTGGAGCTGTTCTTTCAGATGTGCCCTGCGCCGATTGTCGGCATCAGCGGGGCCAACGGCAAAAGCACGACTACCAGCCTGATCGCGCATCTGCTGGCCGCAGGCATCGGACAGACGAACATACCGTATCGCCGTGTTCACCTCAGCGGCAACATCGGCAACCGCCCGCTGCTGGGACTGCTGGACGTGTTGACTGCCGAGGACGTAGTAGTGCTGGAGATCAGCAGTTTTCAGCTGGAGCAGCTCGCCCGAATCCAAAAGGCGCCCTACGCAGCCGTCATTACCAATCTGACGCCGAACCATCTCGACCGGCACGGCACATTCGAGACCTATTGCCGCATCAAGGAAACCCTGTTCAGGTTTCAGCCTTGCGACCCGCAACATCCGTGTTTGTCGGTCTTTAACGCCGAGGACCCCATTACACACAACTGGTTCACAACCTATTGCGGCCAGCCGGGACGAACGTGTATTGCCTTCTGCGCCGAAGACGTGCCGGCGTCCTTACTGGCGACATTCAAATGTCCCGGCCGGGCCAACCGCTTCAATCTGGCCGCAGCGCTGGCGGTGGCGTCGCACTTTGGGGTTGCCCCCGACCGCGTCGCCGAGGCGGTGGCGACCTTTCGCCCGCTGGACAGCCGTCTGCAGCTTATCGCCGAGAAAAACGGCGTCCGCTGGTACGACGACTCCAAGGCCACCACGCCGGTCAGCACCCTGGCCGCACTGAACGGCATCGACGAGCCGAAAATCCTCATCGCCGGCGGCTATGACAAGGGGATTGATTTTTCTGAATTGGGTCGGTGCATCGCCCAACGCGTCAAGGTCGTCGTTCTGATCGGCCAGACCGCGCCAAAAATCGAACAAGCCATCCAAGCAGCCGGGCCGAGCGATGTTCTTATCCGCCGTGCCGAGACAATGGCCCAGGCTGTGGCCGAGTGCCAAAAGGCGGCTCAACCGGGTGATGTCGTTCTGTTAAGCCCCGCCTGCGCCAGTTATGATATGTTTACCAACTACATCCAACGCGCCCGTGCCTTTATTGATGCGGTCAATGCCCTGTAATATCACTAAACGGGACCAGGTACATCTTCATCAAAGCCCTTCTTTTAGTCTTGATTTCTGCGACGTATTGGCTTATTTTTAATCTGGATACGGGCAAGCGCAAGGAGAGGATGCAGTTTTGATGGGGTGGTATTCTGTCAATAACCGAGAACATTTTTACGGACAGGAGACTCTACATGACGCTCTTAACTTCTGCAAAAAACGCAATAGCAGTAGGGCTGTTGGCTCTGGTCTGTGTTGGTTCGGCCAATTCTTCCGAGGGGGCGACCGACCCGGCAATGAGTGTCTCTTCAAGCGGTAAGGAACTGTTTTTGCCGAAGAAAATTGGTCGTGTTCCCGACAATAATGATTACACCAACGAGGAAAGTGATTACTGTTTCAAACGGTCGGTTCA
>JAAYQH010000020.1 GCA_012519365.1 Planctomycetota bacterium
ACAACGATCCGGGACAGGAGCCGGTGATTCAAATTGAATCGCTGGAACCGGCAGATCTAACCGATACACTACACATTCAACCGGTCAGCATCACTGTCTTTAAGGCAGCGTTGAAATAAAACCGGGCACGGTCGTCTGGAGTCCACAGTTCGGCGCGTCAAACGGCGCACTGAAGGGTGGACTCCGCACCGTCGGCATGCAGCGAGCCGCACACCCGACAAGGCACACACAACGTAAACGTGGATCCGCATGCCGGTTCGCTTGTGAAAGTCAGTCGCCCACCGAGCAAATCGGCCAGCCGATAGGCAAGCGTCAACCCCAATCCAATACCGCCGTAGCGGCGCGTTGGGCTGCTGTCGCCTTGTGTGAAGGCCTCAAAAATCCGCACCTGCTGTGCCGGTGAAATACCGATGCCGGTATCCTCTATGTCAAACCGCAAGCCCGCTCGGCCCTGTTCCTGAAAAGATTCGACCCACATATACACATGCCCTTGCGAGGTAAACTTCAGCGCATTGCTGAGCAGATTGGCCAAACACTGCGTCAGTCGCATCGCATCAACAGCGACCGTCTCCGCATGCAAATGGCGGGGGATTATTGCAAAGGTAATCCCTTTTCGAGCGGCGATGGAATAATACGTTTTTTCGAGGTGTTCCAGCAGGCTCGTCAACGACGTGGGCTCACTATGGGCACGCAGTTTGCCGGTGCTCAGGTGGGTAAAATCCAGAATGTCGTTGACCATCACCAGCAGATTTTGGCTGTTCAAAAGAATGGGGTCAAGATATTCGGCTTGTTCGTCGTCGAGATCCGTTTCCGCCAACAGCTCGCTAAAGCCGATAATGGAATTGAGCGGCGTGCGAATTTCATGGCTGATTGTCGCCAGAAAATCCGTTCGCATGCGGCAGGCCTGTTCGACCTGTCTGAGGGCCCGGTTCATCATCAGCCGGTCGCGGACCAGCAAGGCCGTCAGCAGCAAAATGATCCACGCATTGACACAGGCCGGGAAGAATTCCCCTGCCAAACAGACCGTCAGCACCTGCGCGGCCGTCGTGAGCAGCAGCAAGCCAAACAACCAGCGGCTTTTGATCCGTCGTTTGTTTTGAACGCGACCGTTGATCAGGTCATCTTCATACTGTTCGCTATGGTGCCTCATTATCACGAGCCCTGTCTGAATACCTCCTTGGTTGTTCTTGCACAAAGGACCTGCACAACTGCTCTGCCTTCTATGTAAAGGTTATTTCGACGATAGACAGCCTCTCTATAAGTAAATGTAACAAATATCTTGTCAGACAGTGGGTAAATTTCCCTATTGGCCGATAAAATCGGTGATTTTGTTCGGCAATGTCCGACGGCCGGCAAATTGTTTTTGACAAATTTCGGCGTTTCGGCTATGGTATCAGCCATCGGCCCCCTTGGGGTTGGATAAAATTGAGTCACGTATGATGCAAAACACCGGAGAATGCAGATGATCGTCGTAACCGGCGGAGCGGGGTTTATCGGCTCAGCACTCGTGGCGGGATTAAACGCCCACGGCATCGATGAGATTTTTATCG
>JAAYQH010000198.1 GCA_012519365.1 Planctomycetota bacterium
CGCTCGCCCCACACCGTCCATGCTGATCGCGATGCCATGCTTTGTCAGCAAGCCCGTAAACGCCTCCGAGGTAAACTGGCTGCCCTGGTCGGTATTGAATATGCGGGGTTGCCGCCGTCTGGGTGCCCAACCGAGGCGTTGAATGTCGCGGTAAATGGTTGTCGTCTCTATTCATTGTCTCCAATTTGCGGCGTAGTTGTCATTTTTTATATATTTCTTGCTCCCATATCCCTAAAAACAACTCCACCTTGGTCTCCTGTCCTGTTGTTTGGAGACACACTCATAAAAGGCATCGGCCAATAGAGGCATTGTTGATGTATTTCCACTAAAAACCGTTTACTTTATGTTGGTGTGTTCAAATATATTCGTTCAGGATATTCTCAAGCAGTTCCTGCCGTCCGGACTGGAGTGTGGGCTCTCCTTTTTCAAGAACGTAAGCCTCAAGTTGGGTAAAGTCCATTTTCCCAGCGGCGACCTTTTTGCCAAAATCCGTATCCCAGCCGGCATAGCGTTTCTGAATGGCTTTTTCAAAAACTTTGCTTTGATGCAACTTGGCGGCAATTTTCAGGCCTCGCGCAAAGGCATCCATCGCGCCGATATGGGCATAGAACAAATCCAGATTGTCTATAGATTGCCGCCGGACGTGGGCGTCAAAGTTTAATCCACCGGTGGTAAAGCCGCCCGCCTTAAGAATAATGTACATCGCCAATGAGGTATCGTACAGGTCGGTCGGGAATTGGTCGGTATCCCAGCCAAGCAGCAAATCGCCGCGGTTGGCATCAACCGACCCCAGGATACCGTTGATTGCACAGAATTCCAGTTCGTGGTGGAAGGTGTGGGCCGCCAGCGTAGCATGGTTGGCCTCAATATTCAGTTTGAAGTGCGGCAGCAGGCCGTATTTTTGCAGGAAGGCAAAGCAATTGCCCGCATCAAAGTCATACTGGTGCTTGGTGGGTTCTTTGGGTTTGGGTTCGATATATAGTTGGCCCTTAAAGCCGATTTTCTTTTTATGATCGACCGCCAGTTGCAGCAAAACAGCCAAATGATCCAGTTCACGCTTCATATCGGTGTTCAGCAGGGTATCGTAGCCCTCACGGCCGCCCCAGAAGACATAGCCCTGGCCTCCGAGTTCTTTAGTGATTTCCATTGCCTTTTTGATTTGACTGGCGGCATATGCAAAGACATGGGGATTGGGGTTGGTTCCCGCTCCGGCCATAAATCGCGGATGGGAGAATGCGTTGGTCGTCCCCCAAAGGCACTTGAGGCCGGTATCTTTTTGCAGTTTTTTGGCCAGCGCGACGATTTTATCCAGTCGTTTGTTGGTTTCGGCCAGCGAATCGGCCTCGGGGGCAATATCGCGGTCATGAAAGCACCAAAAGTTCACGCCCAATTTGGTGAAAAACTCAAAGGCCGCATGCATGGTCTGTTCGGCACACTCCATCGGGTCCGCGGCATCGTTGTAACTGCGAACAATTGTATTGGCACCAAATTGATCGGCTCCCAGTCCCTTGAAGGTATGCCAGTAACATACGGCAAAACGCAAATGCTCGGCCATCGTTTTGCCCATCACCTTCTGCTTGGGGTTGTAGTGTTTGAATGCCAGTGGATTTTTGGAATCCGGCCCCTCAAATGTGACTTTTTTGACCTCCGGAAAGAACTCTCTCATAACGGCCTCCATAACTAAATAGCATATCATTATGTGTTTTTCGGCACAGCCCTTTGGGCCATGCTCACGCACTGCAAGTTAAAACTGAAGTTTTGCATTTTTAAGGTAACGCCAATTGGAACCTGATACGATTGAAATCCCAGTTATCACCTTCGATGCGTTCGATGACCCACTCGATTGTATCGCTGAGGGTTTGTCGCAATACCGTCA
>JAAYQH010000199.1 GCA_012519365.1 Planctomycetota bacterium
CTTGTTCCAGCAACGCAATGGCTTTTCGCCGACGTTGCTCCAGCTGTTTTGGGGTTCCTGAAGGTCTCATGTCCTTATTATCGGACATTTGGCTTCGTTACGTTTAACTTTTCAAAGAGCAATAGGTGATGGTGCTATCTCATTTTCCGGGCAATTTCAGCATAGGACGGGATTTTTCTTGACAGACTGGAAAGACAATGTATATAGGGTTTTCAAATAATCGCTGACGCGGGCGTAGTTCAGTGGTAGAACACCAGCTTCCCAAGCTGGATACGCCAGTTCGATTCTGGTCGCCCGCATTGATTTCCACCCCAAAACAAGGTTTTTTCAGGTTTTTCCCACTCCACTTTTTTCCCAGCGTTACCCCGGCGTTAGCGACAATTCACCTCTGACTCTACGGTCAATGGGAAAGGTCGAATTGTGGTGAAATAATAGATTCCTCACCCCCTCGCTGCGCTCGGGGTTCGGAATGACGCGTGCGGCCACGTTGTTCGGTGGGTTCGGAATGACAATGGGGGAGGTGGGGTTTTAATAGATTCCTCGCTGCGCTCGGAATGACGGGATGGGGTGCTCGGAATGACAAAGAGACCGTCACTCCGAGGGGCCTGTTTCCCATACCGTCACCCCGAGGAGGCCAACAGCCGACGAGGGGCCTATTTATTTAAGGAAAATTCCAATCCCCACCCCGTCAACGAGGAATTTTGGATGAAATAATAGATTCCTCACCCCCTCGCTGCGCTCGGGGTTCGGAATGACGGGGTGCGGCGGTCGGAGTTGGGGTTAGGTCAATTCTACGGACCAGCAGGCGTGGTCGAGGAATTGTTTTCAGTTTTTGTATCGCTCGACGCTGAGATGGAGGCTGATAATGGCGTTGCGTTTAGCTATTTCGGATTTTGATGCAAAATAACGACAGGCGGCGGTGGGATTCGAACCCACGAATAACGGTTTTGCAAACCGTCGCCTTAGACCACTTGGCTACGCCGCCGAATGCAAGGTACTGTACAAGAATGGCAGGTGTTTTGCAAGGAAATTAAGGGTAAAATCTGCGATTTTATGCGGCTCTTGCCGAGAACCGATGTTTTTGTTTATGTCGCAGGCCGGTTTTGGCTGGCACGATTTGAGCGGGGCTGGACTTAGACCTTCTCGATAATGACGCATTTACCTTGTCGACGAAGTTTATCTGAGATTAAGGGAATGATCTTTTCGCGACTCAACACGCCTCGCTGCACAAAACACGGGTCGTTGTTGGCCGGGTTTTGGCCGATGCCCATCACAATGGTGATCCGATCGGCCGCGGCGATCCGGTCGTAAAGTTCCGTGACAGCGCTGATTTCATAAAACGCCTCGGCATCCAGTTCCAGCACGTTATTGAGCTGATTGAGGGTAACCGCTCCTTCGCTGACCAGGTCAATCACTTCAAGAAAATAGCGGGGCGGAGCAATCAGACTGGTCGGTTCTTTTTCGATCTCAATCGGTCGATTCAGCACGCGGGCGGCGATGGCCGCTGTCGTTGCCCCGCAGATGACCTTCGGGCCGGGCATGGTCATAAACCGCTCAACCACCGCTTTGTCTTTGGCTCGATCGGCGGGAGGACCGGTCATGATGTTCAACGGCCGTGCGGGACGACACCGAATCCAGGCGACCGTTGCATCATCATAATCAATGCCGTTATTCAACTGGCAGGCCTTGCGTTGGATCCGGGCAGGCATATCCTCCCAAAGCCCTTTGTTTATCAAACCGCTGACATACTCGGCAGGCCCTTTGCTCTGCCAGCCGCCGGGGACTTTGTCTAATCCGGCCTGTGCAATGCCGTCGCTGATCAGAAACAGTCCTTCGCCGATGCGAAGGTAGCAGGTGGATTCAAAACCGGTTACGCCGTCCATGACAAATGACCGCCGCGGCAGGGGTTCAGCATGATCCGCTGCCGCCCAGATCGGCCCAGGTGCTTCATAGCCAAGGATGTGGGCGTGCCCGTCGCTGCGGATCTGGGCGACGGTAAAGGCGGCATAAGGCATACCGGGTTGTTTATAGTGTTCCATTGAGGCCGCAATCCTGACGAATGCCTGACGCAGC
>JAAYQH010000200.1 GCA_012519365.1 Planctomycetota bacterium
AGAAGACCTGATTGAGCAAGCCGGGTTGCTGCACCATCGCATCAATTATAGGGTCGGCGTCGTTATATAGCGACCGAGCGACGTCATGCAGCTCCAACACAAAGGACTCAGTAGCCAACTCCGAAATCAACGCAAAATCCTGCTCAACAAACGCTGCGTGGCTGTCGGGCAGTCTTTGGATTTGCGTGTACAATGTATCAGCCAGTAATGCGTTGTCCTGCGTCCAGTCGAAATCGGCCAACAGATGCTGACTGGCAAAATACTGGTGCAGGAGGTCAGCAGAAACACTGCGGAAAAACGTCTTGAATGAAAAATTACGCGACATAAAAACTCCTTAAAAGTTGGCCCAGCCCCGCCGAGCGTTCTTCATCAGCCCTGGAATCCCGCATTCACAGGTGCAAAACAAAGGTCAAACGGCCGCGTCGCAGCTTCCGGACGAACCCTTCGCTTGTCTTACGGCCAGTCAACTTACGCGAAAATATAGCACCCAAACAAATCCCGAACAAACAGAAATTTCAGAGAAATGTATGAGGGTTTCGGGGCAGTAATTTTAAGTGTCTGATTTCATTCAATTTATGAAAATGGGCTACAGTGGATTATGTCCTACCCATAGTTGAAGGTTCGTGGCGGTTCCTTTTATGTAAAGATTAACACATGATTTAAGTTCAGCAAGGATATTGTAACCAATATCCCTCCAGAACCACCACTTATTTCAAACTTCAACTATGAAAAAGACATCCTTTTTTGAGAAGAGCAAGATCAAGCAGGCATCACCGGTCTGCTTTTAGGTTATTTACGTAAAAAAACCGCAGAACATGGATTACATGTGCTACGGCGGTCGCCCGAAGGCAGGTGCCTAAGAATTTTTCATCTTGTTGTGAAAAACACTCAAGCATGGATTAGTTACAATATTGACACTGATAGCCTGTTGCCGTATGTTTGTCAACATAATTTTCCCAGGAAAAGTACAAAACTGAAAATTCAGGAGGTTATGATGTCAGGAATTACATTAGGGCTAGATATTGGCACAAATTCCGTCGGGTCAGCGTGGATTGACACCCAACATAGAATTATTCAATTAGGTGCCAGCGTGTTTCCTGCAGGGATTGAAGAATCGGACCAAAAGCGAGGTGCCCCCAAAAACCAAGCAAGACGAGGCTTTCGGCAGCGAAGAAGAAATGTTGACCGAAAAGCCGACAGAAAGCATCATCTCCGAAAATTCCTTATGAGTAAAGGTTGGATTCCGAAAGATATCATTGAGTTGCAGAGGGGGACTGAACTGAACCCGTGGATATTGAGAAGAGATGGTCTTGAAAGAGAGTTGTCGCCTTATGAATTTGGACGTATTCTGCTCCATATGATACAACGTCGGGGAGCATTTGGTTTTATTGATGAGCAAGATTTCTGCGATACGGAACAAGATAACGATACACAAACGGAGAAAGAAGACAATTCGAATGATAAAGAGCAAAAGATAAAAGGAGCCATTGACCAGACAAAAAAAGAAATGCGTAAGCTTGGCATTGAAACCTTTGGACATTTTATTGCAGTTAAATATGAAGAGAGAAAGCACAAAATTAATAAAGGATCGGCACGTGAGACGGAAATTCGGTTTCCCGTAAGAAACCGAACGACGGCCACCGGTGAGGGAACATACGAATACTGTGCAGACCGAGACATGATTTGGAACGAATTTGATAAGCTTTGGAAGAAGCAGAAATCATTTCAAAGCACTTTGAGCGAACAATTAACAACTGAAGTTCGAAAAGAACTCGACGATCCATCATCAGATGCAACGTGGCGATATAAAGGGTTACTCTTTGGGCAGCGCAAGACGTATTGGGATATGGGAACTCTTGGGCGTTGTTCTTTAGAGCCAACCGACATGCGCTGTCCGAAGGCAGATATGTATGCACAGGAATTTCTGGCTCTCGAAACAGTGAATAATATTCGAATTATCCCCCTCAATGAACCAGCAAGAAGATTAAACAGCGATGAAAGAGCATTGGTATTAAAAGCGTTACGTTTACAGAAAACAGCGTCTGAAGGTACAATACGGAAAGCGCTAAAAATACATACCGCCGAGAAAAAAAGACTATTTTCGCTCAGTCTGGATCAAGATGCGCAAAGGGACTTAAACACCGATTGGTTTTATCGTGAGATTATTTCGGGAGCAATCGGAGAAACTGCATGGAAAGGGTTAATACCAGAAAAGAAAGAATCCATCAATCAAGCGATACTCAAGCATGACCCTAAAGAAGAAAAAGATAAGGTTCGGTTTACACAGGGCTGCAAGACGTGGTGGGATCTTGATGATGAACAAACACAACGACTAATCGCTGCGTGGCAAAAACGACCCAATATAGACAAACGAGTAAATTTTTCTCGAAGAGCCATTCTCAATTTACTGCCTTACCTGCGCGAAGGATGGACTGTAAACGAAGCGCGTAAGTTATTCGCAGAAGATGCCGATAATGGCGCCAGCGACGAACAGCGGAAACGTTACGGCTTTAAAGAAAGCATCACCAATCGTGCAATGCGACGTTACATCCAAAAACATCCAGATTTATTGCCGCCAGCGCCTCAGGAAATCAGCAACCCCGTGGTACGAAAAGCAATCCATGAAGTCAGACGACATATAAACGAGTATATTCGAAAGTTCGGAAAAAAACCTGATCGAGTCATTGTCGAACTTGCAAGGGAAGCCCGACAAAGCGCAAAAGTATGCAACCAGATGCTGGCAAAAAATCGAAAACAGGAAAAAATCAAAAAAGAGATTATAGAGACTTATGATAGTTACATCCGCGAGCATTACAAAAAAAAGTATGGCGTTGACAATCTGACTCACAATCAGCAAGAAAACGCAATCAGGCGCGTCCTTCTGTGTCGAGAACAAAAAGGCGTCTGCCCTTATTCGGATACGGCAAGAAACATTACTGAAAGAATGGCAGCCATAGGCGAAGGGCTTGAAATAGATCACATCATTCCTCGTAGCCGCGGCGGGAACAGCACGCTGAACAATCTTGTACTGTGCTTTGACGGCACCAACCGTGGAAAGGGTAACAAAACCCCGCAGGAATGGCTAACCAAGGAGGATTTTGCTAAGCTTGAGCAGAGAATGGCCCATCTTAAAAAGGAAAATCCGACAAAGTGGGAAAATCTTCACAAAGAAGTAACAGATATACAAGGTTTTGTCAATTCACAGCTTACAGATACAGCCTATGCCTCAAGACAGGTTGCCAACTGGTTAAAAGACGTCTTGTACGACGGAGAGCGTGACGGTGTACGCCGGGTATTTACAACAAAAGGGGTTTATACGTCTATTATAAGGAAAGACTGGCAACTTTTTCTGAACGGTTCAGACGAACCAAAATTTCAAAAAGATCGCTCTGACCATCGGCATCATGCCTTAGATGCATTGGCCGTCGCTTTTTGCGGGCCGGAGATGATACAAAAAGTAGCTTGCGTCGCACAAAAGCGTGAAATGGCAAAATCAGAAGGCAATTATTTGGGTAAACGTATTCCATTTGATCCGCCGTGGGGGGATCACGATTCTTTTCGCCAGCAGGTTATGGCTGAAGTGGATAAACTCATAGTCGCACACAGACCCGAAAGTCGAAAAATCACAGGTGCTTTACACAATGATACTCAATATGGTCCAGTAGTTGAAGACGGCAAGCGTTTGAGTCATTGCACGATAAGGAAATCGGTTGCTCAATTATCCCCAAATCATTTACGAGTACCCGACGGCTGGGAACACCTTCGCATAGAAATGGAAAATGCTCCAACAAAAGCATTTGCTAAAGCTGTTCGCTCTGAAATGTTAAAATTGCCGGATGTTACACCAGGTAAATCGGGTATTATAAGAGATCGCTGGTTTCGCGAAGAATTACGAGAATATTTACGATGCAATAATCTTGACCCGGACAATTTTACTGCAAAGCAAATTCAAGAACTGGTGAAAAACAAAGGTGTATTTCTAAGGAGCGGCGTGCCTGTCAGACGCATCACATTGCTGCGATCTCCGACTGTAAGAGAGATTCAGCGTAAAAGGTGGAATGACGCAACCGGCATGATGGAATATTACCCAGAAGAAGAAAAGAATGCATTAAGACTCTATGAGCCTCAAAATAATCACCATATTGAAATTCGTGAAAATGAAAAAGGAAAATGGGTTGGCAACGTGGTAACGAATTTTGAAGCGGCAAAAAGAGTCAGGCCACCTAAATCCTCTGGGCTTGCTCCGCAACCAGCTGTTAACCGAGATGATATGGAACATGGAAAATTTGTGATGTCTCTGTCCATCGGCGAAATGGTGTACATGAAACACCCCAAAACAGGTAAACCAGGCTATTTTTCTGTCTTTAAAATCGACAGTACTAACACCGTTCATTTTACACCGCATTGGGATGCAGGCAGAAGTAAAGCGACAGATAGTTGTACTGCCAGAGAGGACATCGCCTTATCTTTAAACAATTTTTCTAAGATGGGCGTGGAGGCAGATATGCGGCCGCAAAAGGTATGGGTGAGTCCCTTAGGAGAAGTTAAATTTTTAGTGCGTGATTAAGCAACATCCTTTGTTTGTCGATACGGCCTTTGGAGGATATTTGAAAGGGCCGTATATGATTAAGCGGATCGTGGAGGTTTCGCAGGCCGGGACGTTTTTATCGGTCAAGCTGGGCCAGCTTGTGGTGCGTCGGGACGGGCAGGCCGTCGGGCAGGTCCCCTGCGAGGATATCGGGGTCTTGCTGGTGGACCATACGGGGGTTACGTACACGCATTCTGTGCTGACGACGCTTTTGGAGCATGGGGCGGCGGTGGTGATTTGCAACGGGCAACATCATCCGGCGGGGATGCTGATGCCGATGGAGGGCAACAGCGTGCAGACATAGCGATTTCGTCAACAGCTTCTGGTCAAAGAGCCGGTCAAGAAACGGCTGTGGCAGCAGATTATTCAGGCCAAAATTCGCCATCAGGCCCGAATCGTTTCCGATGACGAGCAGACCAGCGGCTATCTGCGCGGCCTGGCCAAGCGGGTTCGCAGCGGCGACCCGGACAATCTTGAAGCCCAGGCCTCGCGGCGATTCTGGGGGGCGTATTTGCAGGGTCTGGAGTTTCGGCGAAAACGCGACGGCGTATGGCCGAACGCCTTTTTGAATTACGGCTATATGGTGATGCGGGCGGCCGTAGCGCGGGCGCTGTGTTCGGCGGGGCTTTTGCCGGCGGTGGGGATTCATCACTGCAACAAATACAATGCGTTTTGCCTGGCGGACGATGTAGTCGAGCCGTTTCGGGGGTTTGTCGAGGCGAAGGTGCGGGCGATGTGCCGCGACCGTGTACCGGAGGAGACGCTGAGCCAATCGGTCAAGGCCCAACTGCTGGAGACACTGTATGAGACGGTGGAGATCGGCGGGTACAGCGGGCCGCTGATGGTGGGCCTGCATCGGACGGCGGCATCACTGTATCGGTGCTTTACGGGGGAGTCTAAACACTTGGAATTGCCGGAGTTATGATTCAGACGGGGTACAGAGCGGTGTGGATAATGGCGATGTTTGACCTGCCGACGGATACTAAAAAAGCCCGGAAAGATTATACGGAATTTCGAAAAAATCTGATGAAAGACGGCTTTACTATGATACAATATTCCGTATACATTCGACATTGTGCCAGTGAGGAGAACGCAGATGTTCATTACAAACGAGTTACTGTTTTTTTGCCGCCGGACGGAGAAGTCCGGCTCCTCACCATTACCGACAAGCAGTTCGAACGCATGCAGATTTTTTGGGGAAAACTGCGCAAACCAACCCCGCCGCCGCCCCGTCAGCTCGAATTATTCTGACGTGGTATTGATTCAAGTTCTTGCTGCGTCAGGACTTAGAAATGAGGTATTGTAACTAATCCATGCCTGAGAGCAAGCCACAACTACACGCCGCCGTTATATTGGCATTGAGTTATTGTAACTAATCCATGCCTGAGAGCAAGCCACAACG
>JAAYQH010000201.1 GCA_012519365.1 Planctomycetota bacterium
ACAACATATTGAAAAATTTTGCATAATGAGTAAACAATCCTTTGACAACCAAGCTTGCTGAACCAACGGCCACTTGATGATCTTCGACCGTTCTGAAACCAAATAATACATCGGTAAAATAGTAATGTGGGTGAAAATTAAGAGGCGGATTAAAACTTTTTTCATAGTCATAAGCCCCGTCTACATAGTCAACGATCAATTCAGCATTCATTGTTGCCACATTGCGAAGGCCGTAACAGGATTCAAGCACCAGTATTCGAATATCACCGGGACGAAATCCAAAGTGATCAAATGTATAAGCCTTTTCTAAAGAACGTGACAGATATTGATAGCCTTCTGGTACAGATCGATTTCGGTCAAGCCACCTTCTGGAATTGTGAGATACCCAAATCCCATCATTAAATAAAACGCGAGTTCGCGGAGTTCTCAACAACGACCATGCTTTTCTTGCCCTGTAATGCCCATGTGCGTTGATATGCAGGTATCGAATATTTGGAAACTTTCTTCGGACGCTGTGAATTATATCGTATGATACTTGATTATGTTCGCCATATCCCTTAAGTGCTATGACCTGTATGCCTTTGTTTTTCATTGTTTGCCATGCAAATCTGGCGGTTCCTGTGTCTGTGTAGTTTGCACCCTGTGTTGCCCCATCCGCCAACATACAAATAACTAGGCCCGTTACGGCATTTATGGGTTTACCTCCGAGTGCTAAAATGGATGAGCTTCCCGATGATGCGTTAATCATTTCTTCGAAGACTTCATCGAATGGAGATTCCTGGCTCAATTCTACCAGAAGTGTTGGTACGCAAGAGTATGTAAGTTCCAGATTCACATCATTGTTGCCAAATATATCATTGGGATCAATGATTGCCACAAAATCCTCGGTGTAATCTTTAGACCATTGAACTTGTTCGTCAATATCTTTTATAGATAAATATGCGGTGTTTCCTTCTGCAACGTTTCCCCTGATAATAAACGGCTTTGAAGGATCAGGAAACTTTTCGTACGTGATGTTGCTCAGTGGGGTGTTAAATGAATAGGTAACCGGTACTGTGGCGTAGGCGTTCCCATCCTGACCGAGAACAACAGCTCTGAGTTGGTGGTCTCCATTTTTAAAGTTTCTTTTGTCAATAATAAAAACAGTATTGTCTTGCGGTTCTCTGGTTGCCACATGTTCCTCATCCAAGAAGATGGCAAAATGATCAACATCCACAAGATTCGGATCTTTACAGGTAACAACCAGACGATTCGGCATATCTTCGACATGCAGTCGTATTTGCCTGGCTCCGGTACAGAGCCAATTCTTAGCAAAAAGATTGAGATCGTTAACATCCACAATGCCATCTAAATCAAAGTCTGCAAAAGAGTAGCCGTTCGGATCCGGAAAGTTAACGGGGTTCTCCACAGATCCCTCTTCGGTTAGCCAATCCTTTGATAATACTCTAAAATCCCCAAGGTCAACAATTCCATTACCATCAAAATCCCCCCTCATCTCAACAGCGATTTCTGAATAATAATTTTGAGGCAATGCAACGCCATATCCAATCCCAAAGTTTCCTCGTGGAACAGGTGTGCTGAATATTGAAGTCAGCATTTGTTGTGGACTTTGCAAAATGCTTTCTCTTAACTCTGCGGTGGCAACCGGGCTATTCGGGTCAACATAATACGGCCAATCGTTTGGGTCTGTGGGTGTTTCGAAAGGGTTTTCAATTAAATACATTGGATTAGACTGAAAATTTGGATCGGCCAAGTTGCAATCGAAGTAATTGCCGTAGTAAGCAAGATTCGACATTATAGGCGGATAAAACCCCCCATCACCAATATACCAGCCACAATAACTGTTTGTGATGATGTTATTGGTAATCCCTACCAAATCAATATAGGCCGGATTTTGCAAACAAGACAATACCACACCGTATGATGACGGTTCAAAGTTGTTATCAATTGTCAAATTGTCAAATTTAAAAGCGATTTCCTCTTGAGCGGCACCATTTACTTGGGCATAAACCGAGATGATATTCCAAAAAAAGAAACAGAATCGCACATCTGTTATTTTATCGTATGATTCTTGATAAACTGGGTAGTCAGATTCAATGAATCGACAGTTGGTTATCGCATTATTCAAGCGATTATTATATATCTGTATATTGCACCATCCACCGAAAAAATCAATGAACTGCAAAACGGAGTTTGCCGAGGAAGCTTCCTCAATAACAATAAATTCTGTCGACGTGTAGTCTGATTCAATGACGATCGGATCATACAAACCGCCTTTCATGAAAATATGTCCTGACCGTACAGAGTCTCCTGTTATGATGATACTTGATGTGCCTGTTTTGTAGATAGTTGCACCCTGTTTTACTCTAAAGCTTCCGTAAACAAAGAAAACGGAGTTGTGCATATCTAAAAACGTTTTGATCTCAAGAAAACCATCCACATCAACAATGCAATTGTCCAACACTAAAGTTTCATATTGAACAAATGCATCTTCGGGGATGTAGATTAGTTTGTTAGAGTATGAAACTGTACCTGAAAACTGATTCACACCTGTCAGCACTAAGTCGTATTCAGCAGACGCCGTTCCGCAAAAGTAAAAGATGCCCCAAACTAACAAAGAGAAACTATGTTTTGGTGCAAAAATAACTCTTTCTTTCATTTTTCTGCTCTCCTTTCAAAATAGATTTTTTCCTATTTTGACCCTCCTTTCACGAGCCATCCCCGTAAAAAAGAGGCACCGCCGAAACATGCGCAACCGAGGCCCTGCAAGGCCTTACCGCAACACGCCGACAGCGCCCCTGTTTGGGGCACTGGCTTGACGTTTGCGGTTTAAAATTTGCAGGTTTCGGTTGCAACGCCTAAGTCCAGCAGACTTTCAGATTATTCACTTTTGACTATATCATAAATCTCTCGATATTTTATAAAATTAACTCAGAAAATTTCGCTAATCTGTTATATGGCTATTCCTCGGTTTTGGTCCGTGTCTGTCGGGCCATGGCGACGGTGCCGGTGCGAACCATACTTTTGATGCCGTAGGGTCGGCAGGCGTCGATAAAGGCCTCAATCTTACTTTCCGGACCGGCAATTTCTACCATAACGATTTTTTGGGCAATGTCCACAACTTTTCCGTTAAACATCTCAATTAAAGCCATCATTTCCGGCCTTTTTTCAGGTGGGCAAGTTACGCTGATCAGCATCAGGTCGCGCGCGACGACATCCTGGCCGATAAAGTCCTGCACCTTGACCACCGGCACGATTTTGGCCATTTGTTCGCTTTCGGGCTCAATCCCCTTACGTCAAGTTGTAATGGGGCTTGCAATTTGTCGGCCAGCGACCTATAATAGCGGTTTTTGTGTGTCAGGGAAAACCGCTATGAACAGTAAGCAGAAAAAAGAACAAAACCGAAAACCCTTTTTTGCCAAATGGGCCAATGTGCCGTTTGCACCGGCTAAATGGCCGTTTTTTTACGGCTGGATGATTGTGGCCGTTGCGACGCTCTCGATCGTCTGTTCCGTTCCCGGACAGACCGCCGGCGTGGGGGTCTTTACCAACCACATCATCGACACACTGGGGATGACCCGCGACGAACTGAGTTTGGCTTATATGGTCGGCACGCTGACCAGCGGCTTTATTCTGCCGTTTTCCGGTCGTCTGCTGGATATCATCGGGGTACGACTGATGAGTCTGTGTGTCTCGGTGGGGCTGGCAGTCAGTTTGCTGATTTTATCGCAGGTCGATCGGCTGGCCGAGATGTTAAAGGCATTTTTTCATTCCGTTTCGGCCGGGATTCCCGGCATAGAAACGCTGGCCGAGGTGCTGTCCCGATTTTTCCCCTCCGGCCTGTCGGTTGGCGCAGCTGCGGCATTGGCGTTTTTGCTGATTCGTTTCTTCGGCCAGGGCAATATGACCACCGTCGGCCGGGTGGCGATGGGACGTTGGTTTAATCGGCACCGCGGCATGGCAACCGCAATCTCCGGCGTGCCTGTAACATTCGTATTCAACGCCGCCCCATGGCTGCTGACCGGACTGATCTCTGCAGTCGGCTGGCGACAGGCCTGCCGGCTCATGGCCGGCATTGTCGGCATCGGAATGGCCGCAATCGGCGTACTGTTCTTTCGAGACAACCCGGAAGAATGCGGCCTGACGATGGACGGTACGCCTCAGACAGCCGAAGCCCAACAAAAACATCCTGACCTGCACCCAATTTATCGAGATTTTACGCGACGTGAAGCCCTTGGCTCTTTGGCCTTCTGGACAATTACCTTGATTTTGTCCCTGCACAGCATGATTATCACCGCGGTTGCGTTTCATATTACCGACTTCGGCGCTGATATGGGCAAAACCAGTGCCGAAGCGACGCGGCTGTTTCTATACTTTGTGTTCATCACCCTGCCGGTGCGTTTTGCAACCGCTTATGTAATGGACCGGACACGGATTCCGGTGACCTGGATTCTCGCGACTGTGTCGGCGACTATAGCCGGAGGCCTGGCAGGGCTTATTTTCTTTGATACAGCCCCGGGATTTATCCTGACAATCTTAATGTTAGGCCTTAGCGGCGGGATATGGGGGGTACTGGTCGATGCGTCGCTGCCGCGCTTTTTTGGCCGAAAGCATCTTGGAGCAATCAGCGGAACCGTTATGTCCGCAATGGTGCTCAGCAGCGCAATGGGGCCGGTTCTGTTCAGTTATGGCAAGACCTATCTGGGCAGCTACCGAGCCATGCTGATTTGGCTGCTCATCCTGCCGATTGTCATCTTCGCGATGAGTCTGTTTGCCCGCAATCCGCAGAACCGTTACAAGCCCGCATAATAGCCGCAAGACACAACCCGGCGATTTGGCCAAGGGATACCTGAAAAAACCATCCCCACCCGGCAAAGACACAGTTCGCCGATTCGCCTTTCGCTCCGGCTCGGTTTCTTTTGCCCTGTTATGAGGTAAGGGCGGCTTTCATATCGGCAATGCGATTGGCTACGGTCTCGGTAGTCTCAGCCAGAGGAACACGGACAACATCGTTTTCGCTGCGGCACTTGATCTCGACATTGCCGTCGGCCAGGGATTTTTTGCCGATGGTAACCCGCACCGGAATCCCCAGCAGGTCGGCATCCTTGAACTTAACTCCGGCTCGAAGGTCGCGATCGTCCAGAAGAACCTCGAGCCCTTTATCGCAAAACGCCTCATACACCTGTTCAGCGGCCTGCACTACGTCCTCGTCCGGTGCGGCCGGGGTCACGATGACTTCCCACGGGGCAATGGAAATTGGCAGAATCATCCCGTTATCGTCATGCCCATTTTCAATGGCTGCGGCGATAATCCGGTTGATGCCGATACCATAACAGCCCATCAGCAGCGGTTTTTCCACGCCGTCAGCGTCCAGATAGCGGGCGTTAAGTTTCTCGCTGTATTTGGTGCCGAGTTTGAAAACCTGACCGACCTCGATGCCGCGCCTGAACAGCAATTTTTTGCCTTCGTACGTGTCCCCTTCCACGGCATTGCGGACATCAACAATATGGATATGATTGCCCGCCAGCGGAAAATCGCGCCCCGGCACCACATTCTTGATATGGTAATCGGTCTTGTTGGCACCGGTGGCCCCCACGGCCATTGCTGCCACGCCGTAATCGATAAAGACTTGAGCCGCCTTATCGCACAACCCTACCGGCCCGGCGAACCCCACCGCCGCACCTGTAAGTTCGACAATATCGCCCTCCTGAGCCATCTCGATATGTGCGCCGCCCATCAAACGGGTCAACTTTTCAAGATTCACGTCGTGGTCACCGCGAACCAGCACCACGATCAGATCTTGGCCGCTTTTGTAAATCAGCGTCTTGATAAGTTGATCGGCAGTCACATTCATATACGCACAGGCATCATCTATCTTGCCGGCCTTGGGTGTATAGACCAACGCTGCCGGCCCGACATCGACTGGCGGCTGTTTACTGAGCGGATCAACAGGAGCTTTTTCAAGATTCCAGGCTTGGGCGTTATCCTCTGTATAGACGATGATATCCTCGCCGTTCTCACACGGTACGGTAAACTGATGCGACCCTGAACCGCCCATCTCGCCGGATTCAGCCTGCACAATCACATACTCCAGCCCACAACGCGAAAAGACCTTGCAGTAGGCATTG
>JAAYQH010000202.1 GCA_012519365.1 Planctomycetota bacterium
GCGGCAGCAGCGGCTCAGGGCCAAGGACCTCAGCGGCAGGCACAGGCGCGTCCGAAACGAACGGAAAGCCGAACAATTGCTCGGCCGCTCGGTTGGCCAAAATAATCCGATCGCGATCATCAGTAACAAGCACGGCATCGCATATGCTGTTGAGAATCGCCTCGATGTTGTCCTTGCGGCGGTTGTTCAGTTGCAGTTTGAGCGTGGTATCGGCCAGTTGCCTTTGGGCGTTTTGCAGTTTGTCATCCCATGCAGCGGCGGCGGTTTCGTATTCAGCCAGTTTCTGATTGGCGCTCCGGCCGCGGGCACGAGTCAACAACGCCAGTCCCGCCACGGACACGCTCGTCAGCACCGCCGCCGACAGGGCCGCCGTCGCCGGCTGGGACAGTCCCGACGCTGCGGCCGACAGCCCTGCACCGCAAAGGCCCAGCGCGATCAGGCTGAAAAATGTGAGCTGCTCATTCCGCATATTTTTAGGTAATCCCTGAAAAATAAAAGGATCAAAGTCATACAGCACTCGGCACGAACGTCCTAAACGGAAAACGCATTAAACATCCAGACACGAAACCTCAAACGCCAGATTCGGTGGTGTTTACAGGCCGAAAGGCCGAGCCGCAAATGGCCGCGTTTTACAAGGCCTCGGAAGGGAGGAAATGTGCGACCAGGGGGCTGTTTGGGCCGTAGCCGGCGGCTTGCTGATAGGCGGACTGGGCTTTGGCGGTTTGGCCGAGTCGGGAATAGCACCGTCCGCTCATAAACCAGCCAAACCCCCCCAGCGTATCATCATTGCGCAGATAGGCCAACGACCGTAAGGCCTGGGTGTACTCGCCTTTGAGGTATTGGGCTGCGCCGAGAACGGCCCAGGCCTGTGTCCAGCCGGGTTTAAGCCGCAGGGCCCGTTGGGCATTGTCGGCCGCACGGTCAATGCGATTGGCCGCTAATGCCGCCTGGGCCATGTTGAGCCAAACCTCCGGATCCTCGCGGCAAAGGACGGACAACCGGTCGTAGCATTGAAGGGCCCGATCATACCGGCCGGCATTAAATTCACACATCGCCAGCGTGGACAATGTCATCTGCCGACCGGCGTCGTCCTCGCTCAGTTTCAACAGCCGTTCGAAGGTCTCGGCGGCCCGGGCCCATTCTTTTGTCGCGATGTAGCAATACCCCAGCGCATTGAGAATTGCGGTATTTTGGGGGGTTTTCAGCAGGGCCTGCTCATAGCAGCGTGCGGCCTGGTCGGTCTGGCCAGCCTGCTGGTGCAATTGGGCCATGCCGAGCAGGAGCTGATGATTGTAGGGCTGCTTGGCGAGGGCCTGACCCAGCAAACGGCCGGCGCTGTCGAGGTCGTTGTCGCTCATATAGACCTGCGCAGCGCCGACAATGTCTTCAGGGTTATCCGGTTGAAGGTCGATCGCCTTTTGGTAAGCATCCAGGGCCTGGCTGTTGCGGCCCTCGAGGAAACATACTGCCGCCAGATGGCTCCAGGCGTCGTGCATCTGCGGATCAGCGGCCACAGCCTTCTCAAAAGCGGCGCGGGCGGAATTGTATCGTTCGCGAATAAGATAGATCCGCCCCTGAGCAAAATGAGCCAGGGCCCAGTCAGGGTCGCTTTGGAGGCAACTGAGGACGATTTTTTCGGCTTGCGCCAGTTGCCCCTGTTCCAGCAGGGTATCAACGGTTTCGAGTTTGGCCTCGGCGGTGGATTGCTCCCACTTTTCAACCATGGCTTTTTTGTGCTGTGCGTGCGTCTCACAGCCGCTCAGCAGGCCGACAAGCACCAGTGCCGCGGCCGGAACGATCCATTGGGTGTGTTTCATTTTTGACTCCCTGTCTTTATCCTTGTGAGGCTTGACGGAATACAACGGCCTAAACTTCCAAACACAAAATCATCTTGAACATTAAAAAGCGTAAGCACAAAATCTTGAGCATTAAATGCTGGACACCGGAGTCTAAAGGTCCCGACAAAATAAGGCTTGCCGGAACATCCTCTGCCGCGATGAACGCAGGCTCGACATGACACTGGACGGCATCGGCTCCGACGACCGTTCGGCCGCCGGAGCCGCAGCTTACCTGTCAGGTTGGTCTGTCAGCGACGCAGCCATTTGCCGGATTGTTCTTTTTCCAGATTCTCAAGCATAATGCGTTCGAGGGTGTGCTCGGGTTGCGTTTCCCGCAGAATCCGCTCACGCAGCCGAATGGCGTCCAGATGGGTGCGCGGCGAAATCTCATAGGGGCAGACCAGCGCTTCCATCGCGGCATTGTAATTGCCGGCATTGTACTCGGCCACGGCTCGACGATAGCGGGCTTCGGCCCAATGGACA
>JAAYQH010000203.1 GCA_012519365.1 Planctomycetota bacterium
ATCGCTCCGCAAAACCGTACCAAAGGTGATGCGCAGTCGCTGCTGGACAGGTAACTGCTGACCTCTGCGGGCCATAGCGCCATACGAGGGCATTATGATTCGAATTGTTCGCATCTATCACCATTTGCTGCCGATTGAGCAGGATCGCATTGCGCAGGTGCAGGAGATTTTTCGTCAGAATTTTTCGGCGGTGGCCGACTATGCCGACAAGATTCCAAGCCTGTTGGACAATCCGATTCAGTACGGCTATACAACGGGGTTGCTGGTCTCGGAAACATCGTTGGGGCATGTGACCGGATTTTCTTTGGTTCTGTATTTTCCGACGATCCGAAGCGCATTGCTGGATTTTATGGCGGTCCGACGGGGCATCCGCGGCGGCGGCACGGGCAGCGCCTTGTACGAGGCGACCCGGGAATATTCCAAGCAGGCCGGGGCACTGGGGTTATATCTGGAGGCGCTGCCGGACGACCCGACAGTTGTAACCGACCCGGCGGAGTTAAAAGAAAACCAGCGGCGGCTGCGCTTTTATGAAAATTACGACGTTCGTCCGATTATCGGCACCGAATACGAAACACCCATTGACGACTCGCCGGCGCCGTACCTGCTGTATGACGGGCTGGATCGCGATGAGCCGTTGAGTCGGTCTCAGTGTCGCGCGGCCATCCGGACGATTCTGACCAAAAAGTACAGCCATCTGGTCCGGCCCGATTATATTGAGCGTGTGGTCGAGTCGGTAGTGGATGACCCGGTGCGGCTGCGACCGCCGAAATATGTCAAAGCCGAAACGCCCCCCGTTTACAGCCTGGCCGACCGACGACTGGAAAAGCCGTTTGTGATGGTCAGCTGCGAGGCGCACCAGGTGCATCACGTCCACGAGCGGGGCTATGTCGAACGGCCGGCACGGGTCGGCGTGATCCGCCAGTCGCTGGAGGCGATGGGCCTGTTTGAAGTGAGCGGCGTTAAACACTTCGGCCAGGAATATATCACCGCGGTCCACGATGCCGACTTTGTCAATTATCTCAAAGCGGTCTGTCTGAAGCTGCACGGCAAACGGCCGGTCTATCCGTATGTGTTTCCCATTCGCCGTCCGGAACGTCGTCCCAAAGACCTGGCGGTACGAGCGGGCTATTACTGCATTGACACCTTTACGCCTCTGGACCGCAATGCGTATGACGCGGCCAAGGCGGCGGTGGATGTGGCATTGACCGCAGCCGAGCAGGTGCTGCACGGGTGTCAGTTGGCCTATGCGTTGTGCCGACCGCCGGGCCATCACGCCGAGCGGCGAGTCTTTGGCGGGTTTTGCTATTTCAACAACGCCGCGATCGCCGCCCAGTTCCTGAGCAAACACGGCAGCGTGGCAATGCTGGATATCGACTTTCATCACGGCAACGGCGCGCAGGATATTTTTTACACCCGCCGCGATGTGCTGACGGTCTCAATCCACGGCCACCCGAACTTTGCCTATCCGTATTTTTCGGGGTTTGCCGATGAAACGGGCCAGGGCGACGGCAAGGGGTTCAATCATAACTATCCGCTGGCGGAAAACGCCGGAGCTACCGAGTACGTCACGGCTCTGGACAAGGCGCTGGGCAATGTGCGGAAATTTTCGCCGATGTTTTTGGTGGTGTGTGTGGGCTTTGACATTATGAAAGGCGACCCGACCGGTTCGTTTGGTCTGAACGGCCGGATGGTAAAACAGATCGGTCAGGCCATCGGGGCGTTGAATCTGCCGACATTGGTCGTGCAGGAAGGCGGCTACAGCCTGCGGAATCTGCGGATGGGTGCAACGGCGCTGTTTCAGGGTTTTGCAGAGCCCTTAAAGCCCTCGGCGGAAAACGCTTCGGGCCTTCCGAGAGGCGAAAAAAAACGCCCTCCCAACGGCAGGCAAACGTAAAGCACGCGGTTGGATGTGCTGAATCATAAACTCAAACAATGAAAGAAAACAGGTTGAAACGGATTGATAAGGACAGCTTAAACATGCAACGAATCGGGTTGGTTTACGATCTTCGCAGCGATTATCTGGCGGAGGGGTTCAGCGAGGAACAGGCCGCGGAGTTTGACTCCGAACAGACCATTGAGGCCCTCGAGCGGACGATCGCGTCGCTGGGGTATTCGGTCGAGCGGATCGGCCACGGCAAACGATTGGCCGAACGGCTGGTCGCCGGAGACCGCTGGGATATGGTCTTCAATATCGCCGAAGGACTGGGCGGACGCTGCCGTGAGGCTCAGGTGCCGGCCCTGCTTGAGTTGTACGGGCAGGCTTACACGTTTTCCGATCCGCTGGTGTGTGCGGCCACACTCGATAAGGCCGTCGCCAAGCGGTGGGTCGCGCAGGCGGGATTGCCGACGCCGCCCTTTGCGGTCGTGCGAACCGAGGCGGATATTCCGTACGTGGCGCTGCGATTTCCGCTGTTTGCCAAGCCGTTGGCCGAGGGGACGAGCAAGGGCATTGATCAACAGTCCAAAATCGACGATCCGGTGCAGTTAAATCGCGTGTGTCTTGAGTTGCTTGGCCGGTATCGCCAGCCAGTGCTGGTGGAGGAATTTTTGCCGGGGCGGGAGTTTACCGTCGGCATCGTTGGCACCGGCTCTGCGGCGCGGGTCATCGGCACGATGGAAATTGAGATGCGACAAAAAGATCAGCCGGCGATTTATTCGTTCGAGAACAAAGAAGAATGCGAAACACGGATTACCTATCATCCGATTCTGGATGACAGCCGGCTTCAGGCAGACGTGCAGTCACTGGCGCTGGCGGCCTATCGTGTGCTGGAATGCCGCGATGGCGGACGGGTGGATATTCGCTGCGACGCCGCGGGGCGGCCGTGTTTTATTGAGATCAACCCCTTGGCCGGACTGCACCCGACGCATTCGGATTTGCCAATGATTGCCGCACAGGAAAAAATGACTTATGCCGAGTTGATCAAGGCCATTCTGGACAGTGCCTTTGCCCGGTGCTGCACGGCCGATTTGGCTGTGGAGAAGGTGGAATTGAGAATGGAAAATTAAGACATACCCTCCGAAACTCAAAACTCAAAATGACAGCTGTTTGTTAAGAGGACAAAACCAGCCCGTTGGCTGGCTTCGCTTTTGCTACAGCCACTCAAAGGGATCGGCGCTGACCCGTTCCACACGGCATTCGGGAATGGCGGCCAGAAATTGTCGGCCGTAATGTTTTTTGACAATGCGGCTGTCCAGCACGACCACCATTCCTGTATCGCTCTTACTGCGAATCAATCGGCCAAACCCCTGTTTGAATTTGATAATCGCCATTGGCAGCTGATATTCCATAAAGGGGTTTTGGCCTTTTTGCCGCATCCGCTCGATGCGTCCCTGGATCAGCGGATGGCTCGGCACGGCAAACGGCAGCCGCACGATGATCACATTGGACAGTGCCTCACCGGGCACATCGACGCCCTGCCAGAAACTGTCGGTGCCGAACAGCACATAACGGCCGTCCTGCTTAAACCGCGACAGCATCCGGTCGCGATCCAGCCCGGCGCCCTGCACCAGCAAATTCATCTCGTGCTCGTCCAGCCAGTCTTTGAGCCGCTCGACGGTTTGCTGCATCATCGCATAACTGGTAAACAGCACGAAGGCCCGCCCCTGACTTTTGAGCAGATATTTTTGAATCGCCGCTGCGGCCTTCTCGATAAAGTCCGGCGCGTTGGGGTCGGGCATATCCGCTTCAATATACATCACCATCTGACGGCGATAATCAAAAGGCGAGCCGACCTGCAACGCTTCAAAATGATCCAACCCGATGCGTTCAGCAAAGAAGGCAAACCCCTCTTTGTCCCCTTTGCCGCAACTGAGCGTCGCGCTGGTCAATACGACCGATTTATACGCCCCAAAGAGCCGCTCACGAAGGTATGGCGCCACATCCAGCGGCGCTGCTCGCAGGGTAATCCGCTTGTATTTACCGTTTTCCGCTTCGACCCAATAGACGCAGTCGTCGCGTGTCTGCTGCAAAAAATCGCTCAAGTCCTTTTCTGCCTGTGCCAATTGGTCAATGCTGCGTACCAATTCAAATTTATCTTCCTCATCCTTAAGCGATTTGACCAGCTGCACAAGACTCAGCCGCAATTCCTTAAGTGCGTCCGACAGCGTGTCCTCGACAAAGCCCGGCTCACACCGTCCGCCGGTTTCTTCGCCGGCATGGGCAAACCAGGCTTGCACCTGTGCGAAAAAGACCTGCTGAGCGGTGCGACACCGTCGAACGCATTGGCGGGCCTGGTCGGCATTGGTAAGCCAGGCCAACAGGCCGCGTCGGCGTCGCACGTGATAGAGGCGATCCAGCAGCGAGGTGATGGTGTATTGGCTGATGTGGATGCCGAAATGCTCCTCGGCAACATGTTCGATGGTATGTGCCTCGTCCAGCACGACATATTCATACTCGGGCAGCACGCCGGCCCCTTCGCTTTTGAGCGCCAAATCGCTAAACAGCAGGGCGTGATTGGCCACAATAATATCGGCCGCCTCAAGCTGTCGCCGTGCCCTCCAGTAAAAACACTGGGCAAAATGGGCGCACTTTCGCCCTTTGCAGTTGCCATGTTCGCTTTGCACTGCCTGCCAGACCTGAGCCGAGGGCAGTTCGGGCAAATCGCTGAGTGAGCCGTCTTTGGTACGTGCAGCCCAATCGGCAATCGCGATCAATTCCACGCCGCTGTCGTCAAACAAGCTCTGCTGTCGATGTTTGGCATACTCCAGCCGCCGCTTGCACAGATAGTGGCCGCGTCCTTTGGCCAGGCACACCACGACGCCCTCTTCCAGCAGTGTCTGTAAAAAAGGAATGTCTTTCTGAATCAGTTGCTGCTGCAGATTGAGGGTATATGTGCTGATGACCACCCGGCCCGCCTTGCGCAGCGCGATATCAAATGCCCCGGCCAAATAGGCAAAACTTTTGCCCACACCGGTGCCGGCCTCCACCGCCAGATGAAACTGCTCGCGGAAGGCCTGCTGCACGCGCTGTGCCATAGCCAGTTGCTGGGGCCGCAACTCAAAACGAGGCCATAGCCGGGCCGCTATCCCCTGCTCGCCCAGCAGGGTGTCGGCCTCAAGTCCGTTCGGTTGTTTGGCAAACGAAATCACCCGCATTCCTTACAGCACGTGACCTGCACGCTGGAACGATGCCTGTTAGTCCTGCGTCGCTTCATTGGGCAAAATGACCCTTTGCAGCACGGCAACGGCCTTGTCGTCGGGCAGAGTCTCGATGGCTTTGCGAATCGCCTCGGCCGCACGCTGAGTCTGGCCGTCCTGATACAGCACGAACGCCATCAAAAACGCCAAATCGCCGGACTGGCTGCGTTGCTGCCAGGTTTCCATTTCGAGCAGACGGTTTTCAAATACATCGCGATCGCCGATCAGAGCGGCCAAATCCACTTTTTCAGTGGCGACGTTCTCGTTCAGCAGAATCGCCTTGCGCAAGGCGCGCGAACTGCTGATATATTCGCCGGCCGCGAACAGCGCAAAGGCCCGTCCGGCATACGGCCGCGCATCGGTCGGGGTCCACACCGTTGCCAGCTCAAAGGCATCGGCGGCCTTATAGAATTTGCCTTCTTTCAGGAACCGCTCGGCGGCGACCAGATATTGCATCGAACGTGCTTCAGCAAGCCGCTCAAAGGTTTTGTATTTGCTCAGCAGTGCCGCCGCCTCGGCCTGTTGTTCGTCGGTCAAAATCGGCCCTTCGGCCTCCTCATCAAGCGTCGATCGTCCGCCCACGGTCGGCGTTTGGTCGTCTGCCTCTTTAACCGTCAGTTGTGGCTGAGTGCGCAGCAATGCCGCCGTTCGCTCGTTTTGTTCCTCCATCAGTTGTTCCTGCAATTCCTCAACGAATTGGTCGCGCACACGCTGTTCCGGTTTGGGTTCCTGTTCGGTCTTCTGCCGTTGCTGCTCGGCCTGTTCTTCAAGTTGTTTTTGTTCTTTGACTTCTTCCGGCAGCAAGTAATTCTTAAAGAAAATCGACTGGTCGATACGCTCCAATGGCTTTGCGGTTTCGTCGATGGAGGGGGTTTTACGCGCGGTGTCCGTGTCCTCACGCAGCTGCATTTGCCGAGACAATATCCGCTCCAGTTCCGCGGCACTGAGCGATAACGGCCGCGGACGATACTGTGTTCCGACCGTCTGGGCCAGCATCGGCGGGGTATAGGGGTCCGCCTGTCCCTGACTGGCCTGAAGCGGCGAAAAGACGGTCGAACCTCCCACGCCGCTTGGGGTGGTTGTGGTTACGGTACGCCGCGGGTCATAGTACGGACGAAATCGCCCCGGTGAACGGTCGGACGAGATCGGATCATATGACCGCCGCAAAAAATCATCCACCGGACTGACGGAGGAGGAACGGTAGTAGTATCCTGAGCTGTACGGCACACTGCCGCGGAAATGGGCCAAACCGCCGACGTTTCCGGTCACAATGCTGTCGCGGCCTACCGTGTCAAAAGGCCGGCTTGGCACCAGCCCGGTGCGTCCGGCGCTGGGAACGGCCGTCGGAGAACCGATCGGCGAACGCACATTGCGCACATTGGGATTATCCACTGCCAAACCCGTCCCGGCCAGGATTGTCCCAATCATCATCACAATAATGGTTTTTTTCATAGTTGACCTCCCTGTTGCGTAAAGGATTGGCTATGGGATTGGCGATCTGCGTACCGGGGCTTCTGTGCCCAATTCAATTTAGTGGCCAAAGTATCCCATTGTGTACGCAGCGGGTTATTGACCACCAAAAACTGTCCGGCATGCTTGCGGATCGCAACCACATCATTTACCAAAAGCCGCTGCCGCATTTGCCCATCCAGCAATAACGTCGTTTCTTCGTTGACGCGCAGCGGTTCAATTCGAAGTTGTTGATCGGCATTAAGCACAATAGGACGAAAACTTAACGAATGTGGACAAATCGGAGTCAGTACAATCGCCGACAAATTGGCCGACAAGATCGGACCGCCGGCCGACAAATTATAGGCCGTCGAGCCAGTCGGCGTGGAAACGATTACCCCATCGCCAATGCAGACTGCCAATTTCTGGTTTTGTACGGTCAGCTTCAATTCGAGCATATTAAACGGCGGCCCGGCGGTGATCACCACATCATTGACGGCGGTATAGGTAAAAATCTCTCGGCCCTGGCGAAGTACATCACAATGCAGAATCATTCGCTTTTCAATGAGCGTCTGACCTTTAACTATACGGTCAAATTGCTCGGTCAGTTCTTCGATGCTGAATTCAGCCAGAAAGCCCAGTTTCCCGACGTTGACCCCGATTACCGGCACACTGGTCTGGCACAATTCCCGCGCAGCCCGAAGAATCGTGCCGTCGCCGCCAAAGACCACCGCAAAATCCGCCTGACGCAGGTCGTTGGCCTCGCAGCCGGTTTCCAGACAATTTCCGATGATCTCGGCTTGCGCATCAGCAAACGCCAAAAACCGCTCCATCGCCTCCCGCACATGGGGGCGACTTAACTCACCAAAAACAATCAACTTAGGTTTTTTCATAACCACCTGGCAAATGCCTATCCGGCTGCGGCAGTCTCCGTTTCCCGTCTTCTGCCCACTGACCACCGATTCTTTGACCTCTGACTTACCTATCGACCTTTTCGGGCTGATATTTGAGGGTTTTTACTGTTTCGACGATTTGATCGGCGGTAATCTTCATCCAGAAAAGCTGTTTACTGCGTTTGGCCGCCGGCAAATACACATCGCCGGCTCCCAGCACAACTGTTCGACCTATACTATCTAAAAACAGGTCATTATTTTCCTCACGGGCTTTTTCGGTCGCCATTTCGAGCACGGCCGAGCCAAAACCCCCACTAATACAGTGGTCTTCAAGAGTGATGACGGTTTTGCCCCTCCGAAACCACTGCAATAAGGCCTCATCCAGCGGCTTGGCAAAGCGGGCATTGACGACGGTAACCGATAATCCCTCCTTTTCGAGCGTCTCGGCGGCCTTGAGCGCCTCTCCTACCGGCCAGCCCAGCGCCATCAGGACAATATCCGATTCGCCGTGCCGCAAGACAGCGCTTTTGCCCACTGCGTAGGGAATATCTGACCCGTAAGGGTCGACCGGTACGGCGTCTTTGGGGTACCGAATGGCAAACGGGACCTTGCTTTGGGCCGCCAACTTCAGCGACTGGAGCAATTCCCACTCATCGGCCGGTGCCGCGATGACCAGATGGGGCCACACGCGCAAATAGGCGATATCCCATAGCCCGTGATGGGTCGGCCCATCGTTACCGACCGCTCCGGCCCGGTCAATGCAGAACACCACCGGCAACTGCTGAAGCGAGACCTCTTGAAAGATCTGATCAACACTTCGCTGTAAAAAGGTCGAATAAATACACACAAACGGCTTGAGCCCCTGCTTGGCCATTCCCGCGGCCATATCCACCGCCACACTTTCGGCAATCCCCACGTCGTAGTACCGATCTTTGCAGCGCTGACGAAATTTCACCAAGCCGGTGCCGTCCGGCATCGCGGCGGTAATGGCAACGATCTTCTCGTCGCGTCCGCCCAGCTCTGCCAGTCCGTTGCCGAAGGCCTCGGTAAAGGTTCGTTCGCCGCCGAGAGGGGTTTCGCTTTCGCCGTTCAGTTCGAACGGGCCGGTGCTGTGATACTTGCAGGGATTTTCATTGGCCGGCGTAAAGCCCTTGCCTTTTTTGGTATAGACATGCAGCAGTGCCGGTCGATCCAGCTCCGAGAGCATTTTGAACAGATCAATCAGCGAGGCTGTATCGTGCCCGTCCACCGGTCCGAAATAGGCAATGTTCAAGCTTTCAAACAACCGGTTTGGAGAGATCGCCATCCGCAGGGTCTTTTTGACGTTTTCGAGAGTCTCTTCCATCCGCCTGCCGATCAGCGGCAGATTCTCCAGCATCCGAGTGGTCGTCTTGCGGATATCTTCATAGGTATGGCTTAGCCGTACCCGCGACAGAAAGCCGGCCATCGCCCCTTGGGTGACATCAATCGCCATCGAATTGTCATTCAGGATAATCAGCAGTTGCCGTTTGACCAGGTTCAGGTTGTTCAATGCCTCAAACGACAGGCCGTTGACAATGCTGGCGTCCCCGACCAAGGCAACAATCTTTTCATCGGTGCCTTTATGTTGAGCACCCAAGGCCATTCCCAGGGCCGTGGCAATGGACGTTCCCGCATGGCCGACGGTAAACACATCATATTCGCTCTCGGCGGGGCTTGGAAAGCCGCTTAGGCCGTTTTCCTGCCGCAGTCGATCGAACAATTCCCCCCGGCCGGTCAGGATTTTATGCGCATAACATTGATGCCCTACGTCCCACAGCAGCCGATCCCGACGAAAATCAAACGCGCGATGCAAGGCAATGGTCAATTCCACGACACCCAGATTGCTGGCCAGATGCCCGCCTGTCCGGCTGACCGAATGGGTAATAAGCTGGCGTATCTCCTCGGCAAGCCGTGCCAGCTGGTCAATTGTCAGGGCCTGCAAGTCCTGCGGGCCGTGTACGGTATCCAGTAATTTTGTCATCCTATCCAATTCTGTTTAATGTTGCGTTTCAATTGTGTTGCGTTATCGGTTATTCTCTTGCAGCGGCAGTGACCAGTGCTGCGCGACACCAACCGCCTCAACGTCCATAGTGCCCTGGCCGAGCCGAACGGTGTACCATACCGCCTTTTGGTCGGCGTGTTCGACCATGGCCTCCAACGACACATAATTGATGCCGTTCTGTCGCAGCCAATTGCCGCGATGTGTATGGCCGCAAAAGTACGCCTTTACACACGCGTGCCGTTCCATCATTGCGACCACCTGCTCGGCGTTCCAAAGCGTGTATTTATCGCCAAACGGAACCAGCGGCAAATGTCCGAACATCAGTACCGGCATTTTCTCAGCATCCGCCTCGGTTAACACCTCCTCCAGCCACGACATCTGCTCGGCACCCACGGCGCCGTTGTACGGCTGGGCGTTTTCCGCACCGCGCTGACGTAACGCGTTCAACATTGCCACGGCCTGCCGATACGGCTGACTGTCTTCGGCCCAGCCGCCCTGCACGGCCACATCCTGCGTATCCAGCACGACAAACCGCCGGCGGTCAACTTCAAAGGTATAATACGCCTGCTGCAACTTCAGCAGCGACATCGTTGTTTCACGCCGCAACCCCTCAAAGTCATGATTGCCTATGACGTGATAGGCCGGCATCCGCACTTGATGATAAATCGCTGTGGCCGTGGCCAATTCGTCCTGAGCATTGGGGCCGCCGTCGATTAAATCGCCCAACTGCATCACAAAGGCCGGTCCCGGCTGTTGGGCGTTCAGCACAGCTATGCATTCAGCCAACCGCTCTTTGGCCGCCGCATAGTGCCGACTGCCCTCACTGGGCTTTGCGGCGTACTGCACATCCGCCAGCAGAGCAAACATCATGGGACGTTCATACCAATCCATACCATCGTTACCGGCCCTGGGCGCAGCCGCTGTTGCCGGTCCTCTGTAAAGCGAATGTCTTATCCATTTATTTTTTTCGATTCAGCATTTCCAGTGCCAGGTGCCGCAGCAGGTCGGCTCGCGGGCCGAAAGGCTCAATCGCGGCCACCGCCTCCTCGGTGACGCGCCGCAGCAGCAGACGCGACTCATCCATCCCGACCAGCGACGGATAGGTCAGCTTGCCCTGGGCGGCGTCCTTGCCGGCGGTCTTGCCCAGTTGCTCGCTGCTGGCGGTTACATCGAGCAAATCGTCGGCAATCTGAAAGCCCAATCCGATCTTCAGGCCGTATTGCAGCAGCGCCGACAAATCCTGCTCGGAGGCGTTGCCGGCGATAGCCCCCATCCCCGCGGCCGCGGAGAACATCTTAGCGGTCTTGTGAATATGAATATATCGCAGCCGCTCCATAGTGCCGGGGACGTTTTGGCTTTCCAAATCGGCCATTTGTCCTGCAATCATCCCTGCCGGCCCGGCCGCCTCGGCCAGTGTGCGAATGATTCGCACCGCCGTCAATGGGTCGCTAATGTACCGAGCCGGGACCTCAAAGGCCAGTGTCAGCAATCCGTCGCCGGCGAGGATCGCTGTGGCCTCGTCGAACTGTTTGTGGCAACTGGGCCGGCCCCGCCGCATATTGTCATTGTCCATCGCCGGCAGGTCGTCGTGAATCAGCGAATACGTATGCACCATCTCAATGGCCGCCGCGGCAAACCGCGCCGCCTCGGTGATGTGTCCGGCTGTCAATTCACAGCACCACAGCACCATCACCGAGCGAATCCGTTTGCCGCCGCCCTGAAGCATATACCGCATCGCCTCTCTCAGCCGGGGCGGAACCGCCGCTTGAGTATCCATCAGGCGCTGCAATTCCTGCTCGACGAGGGCTGCTTTTTGGGTCAGTTCCGCCCGAAAGGCCCGTTCGGCAACGTCGTTTTTTTCCGATTCTGTTCCCATTTACTCGTTAAACCTGTATGATGTTTAATGAAAAACGCTATTATTATAGACGTTTTTGCCGCTTTCGAACAGAAAAAACCGTCAGTTTGGCCAATCAAGGATCCCAAAAATGATAGTTGTGCTGCTTGCTGCGGGGTTGGTGCTGCTGTATGTCGGGGCAGAGATGCTGGTCAAAGGTGCTGTCGCCGTTGCCCGTCGGCTGAACGTCGGGCCGCTGGTTATCGGGCTGACGATTGTCGCCTTTGGCACCAGCGCGCCAGAATTGACGGTCAGTCTTCAGGCGGGCCTGTCCGGGGCGGGCGATATTGCCGTGACCAATGTGGTCGGCTCAAATATCTTCAATCTTGCTGTGATTTTGGGGTTATCTGCTCTGATTTGTCCGATTCGTATCAGCGCTCAGGTTATCCGTGTGGATATGCCGATAATGATTGGCGTTTCGCTGGTTGGGCTGGCGGTGCTGAACGACCAAACCCTTAGCCGAATCGAGGGGGTACTTTTGACCTTCGGCATTGCCGCCTATACCATCTTTTCATTTTGCTTGGCCAGACGCAATCCTTCGGACGTGCTTGCCCACGAACTGGAACAGATGCTTCAAGAGCCGCCCTTGCGCCCCGCTCATTCCATCGGGTTAAGCGTCGCAGCGGTTATTGTAGGGCTTGTGCTTCTGGTGCTTGGCGCAAAATCGCTCATTGCGGGGTCCCTTCGCTTGGCTCGACTGATGGGGCTGTCCGAGGCGATTATCGGCTTGACCATTGTCAGCGTCGGGACCAGCCTGCCGGAACTGGC
>JAAYQH010000204.1 GCA_012519365.1 Planctomycetota bacterium
AATTCATAATCCATGACCCCATTGCCCAGCCGCGACTGTCCATATTTTCCAAAAAGACAACCTTACTACCTGGTGCTTTAATGTTGGTTACTTTTTTGGCTAACTTAGAATCGTTCCGTTGTTCTCCATTCATCAAGCCCGTGATCGAATAACTGTTCAGCCAAGCACCGTTCGGGCTGATATGCGAGAAGCGAGTAGTGCTCTTATCGCCGGGGCATTTATAGACTTCTACTGCTTGGGTGTAGGGAAATAACGCTCCTCGTTCAATCCCAATGCGCTCATACTCGGCATTTACAATCGTTGCATCGCCACGATACACGCCGTTTTCATCCTGCGGCGGTTCTACCCAGTAAGTGATGCCATCCTGTCGCGTTGCCTTAGTAGCACTTGGAATATGCCCCGGCACAATTTCGTTGTTGTTTTCCATCGCATAGGTATGCCAGGCAAGGGATAGTTGATGGGTATTGGAAACACATATGGCGCCGGTCGCCTGCTCTTTGACCCGTCGCAAAGCGGGAACAATGATGGACATCAGAAGGGCAATAATCGCGATAACCACCAGCAACTCGATTAATGTGAACGCATTCTTTCTCAACATTTTCATAACGGTTTACCTCATTACTTATTTTACTTGCGGCGGGTACTTTTTGTTCACACAACATCACTTTGAATTGTACCAAAAAATCACCTTTCTACAATAGGAAAGTTGTGCCAATTATAGGGCAAACGTAATTTTTTTGTCAATTTGCAAATTCGGTGTTTTTTTTGGACCAATGGTAACCTCTATTCATTGGCTGTTCTGCCCGGCGAAGGGGGCACGGCCTGCCAGTTGGCCGGGTCATTGCCATACTGCGCGGGGTCGATGCGCCCCAACGCCATCCCCCGACCGTTGGCCTGGAAAGGCCATGGATCCTGCCCTACGGGATTAAAACCGTTGCTGTAAGCCACTCGGTCGATACGCATATAACTGCGCTGGCCGTCATTATCGGCGCCGGGCTGGAGCAGGTCAATCGTCTCGCCGGCGTTATTCAGACGACCATCATAAGGGCCAAAGATAATATCGCTTGAAACGTCCGGATAGCGGCTGGTAAAGGCTTCAATATTGCGTACAACCACAACCGAACCCCCAGAAGGAATCGCAGCACCAAGGGGAAACTCAAACTCCACCGCATCGCTTAGCTTCCACCCATAATACGCGTTCTGCTCAGCATCGTATTCACTCAACAATACAGAATAATTAGAGATATTATAAATCTCTATATATTCATATTCCTCTTTGTCGTATGTTCCGCAGGGCTCAGGATGATACATCACTTCCCGAATCACAAGCGGCCCAACAGCCGGATTGGTATTCGCAGCGCCCGGCGTAGTTGCGTTTAGCACCGTAAAATCGCACATCTGACCGTCTTGATAGGTATATCTGCCGAAAGACAGCCCCGGCCGAGATACGCCAAAGGGTTGCTCAGCGTAATAGTGACCCGTGATTTGTCCATTTTGACCGGAAAACAGATAGACCGTCTCGCCATAACGGCTCAGCCCGAACGTCTTTATTGCCCCTTCCGCATTCGAATTGCCGAAGGTGCTATCCTCATAAAAGACCAGATAGCCCGCCGCGGGCAATATCACAGTCTCAGGGATTTGATAACAGCGACGACGATTATCATCGGTGTTGCGGTCGCTTAAAAACCAGCCGCCCAGCGGAATTGCCTCACTGGTAGTGTTGTGCAATTCGATCCAATCGGGCTGTTCCGGCATATATGCCATAATTTCGTTGATCACAATGCGGCCCGGTGCAATGCCCCAGCCGAGATCGCCCTGCCCCGGTGACCCTTCTCGATACGAACTTGCACGCCAACCGAGCTTATCGTTCCAATCTGACAACAGCGAACCGGCTGGATCGTGCTTGCTCAGCGAAAACCCCTGACCGTCGGTCAGCGGATACCAATCGTCATCGTATTCAAACCGGTGAATCACATTGCCCTCGGCATCTTCAAGAATCAGCTCCTCACCGCTGTTGGACAATTGTCCGTCATAGCCGCCAACCACCGTCACCCCCTCTGGAACCATAAAACGGGCGGAAAATGCCGCCGGATCTTTGGCCAAAATCACATATCCGCCCGGCGACAGCGATACGCCGTCCGGGAACGTATAGTAAATTCC
>JAAYQH010000205.1 GCA_012519365.1 Planctomycetota bacterium
AAACTCTTGAGTCCTTGCGGCTGTTTGGCGATCCATCAACGCGAGCCAATTCGAAGGAACAAACAGTGTCGTATGTCTATGGTCTGCAAGATATTTACCGACCGACAGGGCATCTTGAAACAGACCACCCACCCCGGGCAGCGTCAACACCATTTTGAGGTCGTCGCAGGTTTCTTGATTTTCCGGCGGTATCAGAGTGATCAGCATTTTGAGGGTAGAACCTCTAAATTATAAATCCATTTATAAAATTAAAACTATCCGATCATAACTTTTAGAACTTATATTTTTAGAATTCTCTTAAATTTAACCTATTTATGCAGGGGGGTTGGCTGCGCTATTGTGTTGTCTCGGTTGCGCCGGCCACCTCACCCAGAAGCAGCGTCTTGGTTTTTCTGCTCTTGTGCGGAGTCCGTTTGGGATGTTTTTTGGCGCTGTAGTGGTAGCCGTACCCATAGCCATAGCGACGATAACTGTCCGTAGTTTTGACGTTGTTGACAACCGTCCCAATGATGTTGGCCTTGATCTCCTGAAGACGAGCAAGGGCTTGTTTCATCTCGATTTGAGAAGTCTGCCCGACAAAGCTTGTCATAATCACGCCGTCAGCCATTTTGGCCCATACCATTGCGTCAGCAAATGCCAGGACCGGCGGTGTGTCGATGATGATATAATCAAACTCATCGCGGAGGTGTCGGATTCGCTCGGCAGTATCCGGCATGGACAACATCTCAAAAGCATCTTCGCTATTGCGGTCATCGCAGGCCAGCACAAACAGAGGCAGCCCTTCTACATGATAGAGGGTTCTTTGCAGATCGGCACCGAAAAGATAGTCCTGTATTCCACGATGGCCGTTCGGTATTTGCAGCATGGCTGCTACATCGGGTTTTCGGAGGTCGCCGTCGATCAGCAGTGTTTTGCGGCCGGAATTGGCGAAACTGGTGGCCAAATTCACCGCCAGCGTACTCTTTCCGTCGCCCATCCCCGGACTGGTTATGACCAGCATTTTGATACTGCCGTTACCGTTAAGCAGTCCAAGGTTGGCTCGAATGGTTTGGTAATCATCCACAAGCTGACGGGCGAGCAGTTTTCGACTGACATGCTCAGGCCCGGTGGTCGTTCCGATGATTCGCACGCCCACCCGCCGTGCTATATCCTCCGGCGTATGCACACGACGATCGAGTTTGGCCAGTAAAAACGCAAATGCCAAGCCAATCGCCAACCCGCCAAACGGCGAGGCTAAGATGAGTTTCATCTTTTTGCCTTCGGACGAGACACTTCGCGCCCACGAAGCGACCGATATCCGAGGCTTGCGGTCACGCTCAATGTTCAATTCCTCAATCCGCCGCGTAATTTCATTGTAAATGTTGCGGGAGTTTTCGTATTGCTCACGAAGATCATTGATATCCAATTGGGTACGGCCGATTTGAATGGTGCTTTGGTCCTGTTCTGCAAGTTGAGCAGCTATTTTATTTTCGTAAGTGATCAGCCGGTTCAATTCTCCCCGCAACGCTTCCAGTTCCTCTTCTCTGACGCGTTTGGCCTCAGCCAACAAGTTTTTTTCATAACGGGCGGTCACTTCTTGACGCTGTTTTTCAAGTTCCTGCTGCAATTCCTCGAGCACTTGTTTTCTGCGCTGCATTTCCGGATTAGTTTCCAACATGGTCGCCTGTCCGTCGCGAATCAACTGTTCATAGCGGCGAATGTCCTGACGAAGGGCAACGATGCTCGGATCGTTCTCTACACGAAGCTCGATCTGAGTGGTAATATCCTCGACGGTCAGGGGTTTATTTAGCTGCTGCTCTTTGGCCTGGACACGTGCTTCCATCTGCATCCGCTGAACGCCGATGGCAATTTGCTCCTGTTTGAGCGTGGCCACCTGCTGAAGGGCGATTTCCTGACGCGGCGTTAATTGCTCGGTGCCGAATTCATCCACCCGCTCGCGGATTTGAGCACGCTGGCGTCGCATCTGTTCTTCAAGGATGCGACGTTGTGCTTCAAGTCGTGCCAGTCGATCATCAATGTCTTTGATTTCGTCGGTGCGAACAATGGCTTCATAACTCCGCAAAAACGCGTCAATCAGTATTTCCGCGTCGCGGGGGTGTTCGGTTTTCATCTGAACGTGAAGAAATTCGGTTTGGCGGTCGGGGATCACCTCAATATCGCCCTTGGACACCATGTCGCGAAGGGCCTGGAGCAGATTTTGACCGGGTTCGAAAAAGATCAAATTTTTATCTTTAATGGCATCGGCCACCCGATTAAGGACTTCATCGCTGGTCATCACGCCGGCCTGAGTATTTTTGAAGGTTTGATACGCCCCAATACCGCCGTGAGGCGTCGTTTCATACATAATCGGCACCACAACCGAAGAGATCAGCACCGAACCCTGGGTTTCGTATTTTTCCGGCATAAAAAACCAGATGGCCGCCGCACCGCCGCCGCCGATCAAAATTGTGCAAAGAAGGATGATGTACCATCGCCGAAAAATCGCCGGAATCAACTGGGCAAGGTCCTCGGATGATTGGGAATCCTCTGCCGCATCGACGTAATCAATCACTTCGCCCTGAACTGGTGGAACGGGATATTTTTCCAAATCCTGCATACACACCTCATTAGGATTTTGTATCTACCAAATCGTTTATTTTATAAATCGGCAAAAGCGGTCAGCCTCTCAACTGCTATTTCGACTGAAAACGACCTGGTGTTCAACGGTTTCCGGCGGATAAAACAAAAGTTTCATCAGCCATAACTCTAACAAAATTATCCCGATCGCCAAAGGCATCATTGCAAGTCCACCAAAATCGTGAAAAAGTTCTTCCATCCGTTCTGAATGGACATAGGTAAAAGCGATGGAAGTCAGCGTCAAACGAATTGTGTTACACAATAAAGCGATAGGGATTGCCGAAATTAGAAGTACTGCCTTTTCCCACAATTTTCGACTTGAAATCAGGACTACAAATCCACTGATGACAAAAAAGGCCGTCAACATCCTTAATCCATTGCACGCCTCTGCTACCGCCACCACCGTATCGCCGATACGGATTATGTTGCCCTCCCGAACAACGTTGTAGCCAAGGGTTTCCAGCGAGAATACCGCCGAGACCGTCGCATATTGCTGTAAAGGGAGCGTGATCATGCTTTCAACTCGGTGCGGAA
>JAAYQH010000206.1 GCA_012519365.1 Planctomycetota bacterium
CTTGGCCGCACGATAAATCGTCAAACGGTCGATTCGCTCGGCAAACGGCTCAATGCGGCAGTCGCTGTTGATCGCCCGCAGGTGCGCCGCGGCCGCTTCGACCTTCAGTCGACAGGCTGCAGCGTCCTGTTCGGTATAAAGCGACTGACGATGCAGATTGGACAGTTCCACACAGTCATCATCGCACAGTCGCAAATGCCCTGTGCCCGCTCGCACCAGCAACTCAGAGGCCCACGAGCCCAGGCCGCCCGCACCGACAACCAGCACGGAACTGCCGGCAAGCCGTGCCTGACCCTCGGCGCCGAAGGCGGTAAAGGCGATTTGTCGTGCGTATCGTTTGGATCTCATTGGCATAGAGAATCTTAAAATCGTAACGTCAAAATCTTAAACAAATTTGAATTCAAAAAAACCGATTCGCCATTCTAAACGGCAGGGTAAGCCCGTTCGATCCAGCCGCCGCCCAGCACCGCATCGCCGTCATACAATACCGCCGCCTGCCCGGGCGTAACGGCATCGACCGGCACCTCAAAGAGGACTTCGAATCGGTCTGGAGCAATTCTGCAAACAGTACCTGGGGTGCCGCGATTTTTGTAACGAATTTGAATATGACACCGAAACGACCCCGGCACATCCGCCAACCAGTTGGCCTGCGCGGCCATCAACCCCCGGCACGCCAACGCCTCGCGCGGCCCGACCGTAATGCTGCACCGCTCAGGATCGATGCCCAGCACATACAGCGGTTCTGCCGCCGCAATGCGGATGCCCCGACGCTGGCCGATGGTAAACTGGCCGTAACCGGTGTGTGTCCCCAGCACGTTGCCCGCTTGGTCAAGAATCGGCCCCGGCTGCAAGGAGCGATCGGCTCTGCCGGCAAGGAACTGCCGATAATCGTTGTTCGGCACAAAACATATCTCCTGGCTGTCGGTTTTGTCGTGCACCACCAGACCAGCGTCTTTGACGATGGCCCGTGTTTGGTGTTTGCTTTCCACTCTTCCCAGCGGAAATCGGATTCGCGCCAGACGTGAACGCGGAATATCGAACAGCACATACGATTGGTCTTTATCCGCCGCTTTGGCCCGTCGCAGCGACCACACGCCGTCGGCTTGCCGGATATCGGCGTAATGACCGGTCGCAATATAATAAGCGCCCAGTTCGTCGGCCAGTTCAAAGAGCTTGCCGAACTTAATACGCCGATAGCAGACGATACACGGGTTGGGCGTCCTGCCCTCGACATAGGCACGAACAAAGGCGTCTTTAATTTGGGACATCTCCTCGCTACCGTCGAGCGTCTGGAAGTCAATGCCCAGCCGCGCCGCGACCGCGGCCGCATCGGCGGCATCCTGCGGCGAACAGCACGACCGTTCCGAAGGCCGGCCCTCGCGCTGCTGCTGAAGGCAGATAAACACCGCACAGACCTCCATCCCCGCTTGGCTCAGCAGGACCGCCGCCGCCGCCGAATCCACCCCGCCGCTCAGCGCAACGAGCACCTTGTTTTTGTTGAGTGCAGCTGTCATAAAGCAGTTTGTTTCAGCGCCTTCGCAAGATCGCCGACCCAATCGTCGCCGTCTTCAATGCCGTTTGATAAAACGGAACGTTGGCGGATTCGGTTGCCGGTTCCGGCTCTTGACCGACCTCAATCACTTTAGTCGCAAACTTCATACAATCTCCCAAACAAAAACCGAGCGGCGCACGCCGTCGGATAAGTCACAGTAACGCAGCACCGCCAGTAAGTCACGCAGGCATTTGTACACCACATCTATCTACGCTACAATATCCGCAAACAGCGGCGAGGACAAGTATCGTTCCCCAAAACTGGGAACGACAGCGACAATCACTTTGTCTTTGTTTTACGGTCGGCAGGCCACAATGTCGGCCGCTCGCAACGCCGCACCCGAGGAAATGCCGACAAACAACCCCTCGATTCGGGCCGCTCGACGCGCCCAGTCGATCGCCTCCTCCTGATCAACCGCGATGACCTCATCGATAATCTTGACGTTGAGCACTTTGGGAATGAAGCCAGCGCCAATGCCCTGAATCTTGTGCGGGCCGGGCTTAAGTTCCTGGCCGGCCAGGGTCTGCGTAATGACAGGGCTTTGCGCCGGTTCTACAGCGATGGCCTTGAAATCCGGCTTGCGCGATTTGATCACCTCGGCAGTTCCGGTCAGCGTGCCGCCGGTGCCCACCCCGGCGACCAGATAATCAATCTGACCGTCGGTATCGGCCCAGATTTCCTCGGCGGTGGTACGGCGATGCGCCTCCGGATTGGCTGGGTTTTCAAATTGCTGAGGTTCAAAGGC
>JAAYQH010000207.1 GCA_012519365.1 Planctomycetota bacterium
CTGTCGCAACCCAGCCTGTATCCGCCGCTAAGGAAACGGCCCCGCAAACCACGCCACCGAAAGCACAGCCTGCCGGAAAAACAAAACCGGCAGCCAAGACCGCCCCATCAGTGCCGGTCAAAAAAGAACCACCGGCTGTTCAAAAAAGTTACGACGACTATCAGCTTCCCCCGCTTGATCTGCTCAAAGATCCCGAAACGGGCTTTTCAAAGATTCAGGAGCAAATGGTTGAAGAAAAGGCCCGTATCCTTGAATCGCTTCTGGAAGAGTTCGGCATCAACGCGCGGGTCGTCAACGCCGAGGCCGGCCCGGCGATTACGATGTATGAGTTGGAGCTGGCCCCGGGCGTCAAGGTCAGTCAGATCGCAACGCTGGCCAATGATATGGCGCGGGCACTGAGTTCCAGTTCCGGCTCGGTGCGGGTGGTGGCTCCGTTGGCCGGTAAGCACACCATCGGCATCGAAGTGCCCAACAGTCAACGCGAAACCGTTCGCCTGAAGGAATTGATTGTACGCGGCACGGCGGCGGCCAAAATGCAAATCCCGTTGTTTTTGGGCAAAAGCTCGTCGGGCGAAGTGCTGGTCTCGGATTTGGCGGCGATGCCGCATTTGCTCATTGCCGGCACCACCGGTTCGGGTAAAAGCGTCTGCATCAACAGCATTATCATCAGCATTTTACTGACCCGACGTCCCGACGAGGTCAAACTGATCCTGATTGACCCGAAAATGGTGGAAATGGCGGCCTTTGAATCCATCCCCCATCTAATGTGCCCAACGGTTACGGAGATGAGCCGTGCCGAGCAGATCTTGCAATGGGCTACGGAAAAAATGGACGAACGCTACGAGTTGCTGGCAGAGGCAAAGGTACGCAACATCGCTTCGTACAATTTATTGTCACAGGAGGAGTTGATCGAACGATTCAATCCGGCGACGCCCGAAGAAGAAGCAAAGATTCCCAAAAAACTGCCGCACATCGTGATCATTATCGACGAGCTGGCGGATTTGATGATGACCAGCGTCAAGGAAATTGAATCCTATATCGTGCGGATCGCCCAAAAAAGCCGCGCGGTGGGCATTCATCTGGTACTGGCAACGCAGCGGCCCCAGGCGACCGTCGTAACGGGGCTGATTAAATCGAATATGCCCTCACGGATTGCATTTCGCGTGGCCGCACGGATGGACAGCCGCATCATTCTCGACCAAAATGGCGCCGAAACACTGCTCGGCCAGGGCGATATGCTGTTTCTCAGGCCCGGTACAAGCGAATTGGTACGGTCGCAGGGGGCGTTTTTGGACGACGACGAAATCCGCGATATCGTCAAATTCCTCAAAGATGTCGCCCAGCCGCAGTTCCATCCGGAATTGATGCAGCTCAATACCGTTGATCTGGGCGGAGCACAAAAGGATGATCTGTTTGATGAGGCGGTCCGGATCGTCCTTGAGAGTCATCGCGGCAGCGTCTCCCTGCTTCAGCGGCGACTGAGCATCGGCTATGCCCGTGCCAGTCGGATTATTGAAATGATGGCAGCGGCCGGCGTCCTTGGCGAGTACAAGGGCAGTCAGGCCCGGGAGGTGTTGATGACACTGGAAGAATACGAAAATCTGCGCAAAAATATGATCGCCGATCAAGTCGCCGGCTATGCCGATCTGACCAGCGAACGCGGCGATGACCAGTCGGATGACCAGGACGACGATGACACACCGACAGAAGACGCCCAGGACGAAGATGACATCGAGCAGGAAATTTGACCCACCCCGACGGGGTCGATGGCATCTGCTCAGACCTGAATCGACATATACTGTGCGACTGCCTCGTTGAGTTTGGCACGTTCAATGGGTTTGGTCAGATAGCCGTTGCAGCCGGCCTGAAGACATTTTTCCTCGTCGCCGATCATCGCATTGGCCGTCAGGGCAATAATGGGCGTCGTGCATCCCTTTTCTCGCAATTGCCGAGTGGCGTCATAGCCGTTGACATTGGGCATCTGCATATCCATCAAAATCAGGTCAAAGGTTTCGGCTGTCGCCTTGTCAACCGCAACTTGGCCGTCTTCGGCAAGCGTAACCTGATGTCCCAGCTTCTGAAGCAGAATACCGATCAATTTCTGATTGGAAGGATTGTCTTCAGCAACAAGAATCTTACCGCTCATCATCGTTCCTTTCTGTTTCTTTCGCCTCACACGGCGTTCACAAAACTTAAAACGCCCGGCCTGTACCGTTTTGGTTCTGCAGCGGCTCTCAGGCCGACTTGCGACCATATCGACGCTTTGGCGGCAAGACTTTCGGAGAAAAAACGGAAAGACATGATTTTGTTTATATTTGAATAAGCAAAGTTTCCCACTTTTTCAGTAGATTTTAATGAGAATTGCCAAAATGATATCGGCTACCCGATGTCTTTTATGAGCGTGTCACCAAAAAACAGGAGATGCGACCAAGGGGGGGTTGTTTTTAGATATACTGGAGCAGAAAATATAAATAAATGGTGGCACTGCCACAAATTGGAGACACTAACATAGAAAGAGCAATCATTAACCCGAGCAGACAATTCCGCCTTAACTTAACGGTGTTTCTGTCCA
>JAAYQH010000208.1 GCA_012519365.1 Planctomycetota bacterium
CCCCGCCGCAGGGGCTGTTCAGGATAATACCCGCTTGCCCTGCGGCCTCCAGCAGTGTGGCGCCGGCATGGATTTGGACCGTCCGATTGTCCGGCGAAAAATGGACTGTAAAGTGGCGCATAAACAGGGTCTCGTTTCACATAAAGAAAATGCAAAATAAAGCCATTGTATAACTTTATTCTGCATTTATATTAACTCACTCAGCGTTTCAGACGGTCAACACCGACTTGCGTAGTCGCGTCAACTGCTGATTCAACGCCGTCTGTTAGGTGATTTTGTGACGGACTTTCCAGCGTGCACGTCGTTTTTTACTGCCGATTTTCCGTCTGCGTCTTGGTTTGGCCATTCACATCTCCTGAAATTGGTCTCGAAATTCATTTACTTTTCACCGATTAAAAGGGTATTATAGTATATGGTTTACATAATTGCAAGTCGGGGGTGTTTTTTATTTTCAGGAGACTGAATGATGATCCAATGTGTCGATTGTGAATTTTATTCGGTTATGCCGGACGGGCGGCGGGCGTTTCAATGCGATCCATTTGTTAATATCAAAGAGCCAGAATGTCTTCAAAAATGGCAGCTTTTTCGTTTGGATATGCTGGTATCGGGCTTTCAGTCCATGGCTCTATTTCAGCAAAAAATGGCTCCTATGCAGGAAAAGTTGTTCAAGTATGTCAAACGTGAATTAGACGACATAGAAGAGGCAGACAGTTGGAAATTTGACGAAGACAGTGACGAAATGGACGATACAGATGACTCAGACAATCCCGAATCTTCCGGCTATGGACCCAGCGGTATTTTTTGAGCTGATCCAGGGGACGGACGCAGATAAATGCAATATAGGATTGCTCTAAAACGTCTAATTTAGTGAAATCTGCATAAAGAAATGGCCAATCAACAGCTATCAGAGACTTTTCTTGAGCGTTTGAAGAAACGCGAAAACAGTGCCTTTGATGAGCTGGTGGATTGCTATGCAGGACGATGTTACGGCTATTTTTATCGGCTGTGCGGAAATGCCGAGCAAAGTGAAGAATTCGTCAGTGAGTTATTTGTTAAACTCGTTGAAAAGATAGACACCTTTGATGGCGGTTCGTTTGACAAATGGCTGTTTACGGTGGCGTCGAATTTGTTTCGAGACCATCTGCGTCGGCAATACAGATACAAGCGTTTGCTGGATGAGGCCGCCGATTATCAGCGAAGTCAAATCGATGAGTCTGCCGATCAGTCCTCTCATGAGGCGATCAGCGACAGACTTCAGTGGGCGCTGGAAAAACTCGATACAGACACCGCCGAGTTGCTGATGCTTCGCTATTACAGCCAAGTCAGTTTCAAGGATTTAGCCGAGATGCGAAACGAACCTATCGGCACGACACTTTCAAAAGTACATCGCGGGCTAAAAAAATTACGTTTTTTGCTGGAAGATTTCCGATGACTAAATATGATGCCGACAATTTGAGTGAGCTGTTGCGGCGATTTTTCGAGGTGGACATCGCCGAGACAATGGCCGAGGACATTCGACAGGCCGACGCGGTGATGGATAACTTACCATCGCCGGTGCTGAGTGCAGAGGCGACGGCGCGGGTGCGTCATCGGCTGTACAGGCTGGGGCAGAGTCCCTCTGCCCGCGGTCGATTGATCCATTCTGTTCTGGCCGGTATTGCGGCCGGTGCTGCGGCGGCGGCAATGGTGCTGTGGGCAATCGCAGAGACCCAAAAACACGGACCTTCGACCCTGCAAATGCCTATGGCCCATCACCCGACCCACCCGGTCGAGAACGCCGCCGAATCAGCCGTGCCGGATCGCAGCGAACTGCCGGGATTTACGTTGACGTTGTGGGATGATGTTCCTCCTGTCGAGGAGGATGGAGCCTTTGCGGAGATAAAGTCGGAGCTGGATAACATCGCGCGGTGGATTGAAGCGGTCGGCATTATGGAAAATTCCTTTCCCAATGAGCGGGTGCTTACCGGTGAAACCGCCAGCAAGACAGATGAAAAAAACAAGTTGACAGCATTTTGGGAAGGATGATACGCACCATGAAAAACCCATCGATCGTGCTGACAGGTCTTGTAGCGGCAGGGGCGGGGATTGTATGTTTTGTCCTGGGTATGTCCAATGTCTTGGCCGCCGAGAGCGAAGCGGACGCCGCGGACATGTGGCGGGAGGCGCTGATTCACCCGTTTGATGCAATCACCCTGTCAGATCAACACATCGACCGGTTTTTGACCCGTCTGGAGGAAAGCGACCCCGAGAGAGCCGCCGAACTTAAGAAAATGCGCATTACCAATCCGCAGCAGTTCCGCTGGGAGATTCGCGAGGAAATAGCCAATCGCTTTTTCCGACAGATTAAACCGACTGAAAAACCCGAGACACCCAAAGAAACGCCTCCTGTCGAGACGCCCCCGCCCCCCAAAGAGCCTGATGCTGCCAAGCAAAAGCTGGCCGACTTGACCGCCTGGCTGGAAACACATTTCCCTCAGCAGGCGGAGGCCTTAAAATCCAACCCGGCGCCTTCAGCCGAGCATCTGGATACTTTGTTTGCACGTTATGAGCCGATTATGCGGATCGAACGGGTCAACCCGCCGCTGGCTGAGGCGATGCTTGAAGACATTAAAGTGCAGATGCGACGTGATGAATTGCTGATGGAATTGCAGTACGCCGAAGAAGACGAAAAAGAGACAATCATCAAAGAGCTTGAATCGCTTGTTGCCAAACGGTTTGATTTAATCATTCGCAAACGCCAACTTCAGCATGACCATTTGTCTCGACGACTCAGCCGTCTTCAGGAGGAGCTTGAAAAACAAAGACAAGGGCTGGAGGCCCTGCAAAAAACAAAGGAACAATCCGTCAAGGCACGCGTCGAAGCCTTATTAAAAAGCGTTGAGAAAGCCCCGTCGCAGTGAGGCGTTCTGTCGATGTGAAACGACCAATGAAGCACGCTTATCGGCGCAGTTGTTCCTGTTCGCGGCGGGTGGCTTCGCGAAGGATTTCTTTTTCTTTGGATGTCAGGCTCATCAGTCCCTGTTTGTTGATTTTATCGAGGATGCGATCGACCTCCATTATGAACATCCGTTCGTTTTCCTGTTTCTGCGACCAGCTTCCTTTTTTCTTTTTCAGCCGCAGATCTGTCAGCAGCGGCTGAAAAAGCACATACAGCACACCGACGACAATACCTGTCAGATGGGCCGCTTCACCGCCGGCATTATTGCCGCGCATAAAAAATAACAAACTCACCGCGACGGCAAGAATGGCGGTTGCCCGCATACTCATCGGGACAAGACCAAATAGATACACACGTAAATGCGGGTACATCACCGCGACGGCACCGAAAATGCCGTACAGCGCGCCCGATGCCCCAATCATAGGCAAAGGCTGCAAAACGTCAAACAGAACCAGCAAGGTATAAACCACACCGCCGGCCGCCCCGGCACAGAGATAAAACGTCAAGAATCGTCGGGATCCCCACCGTCTTTCCAGCAGCGGCCCAAAGAAAAACAGCATCAGCATATTGAAAAAAATATGCCAAATGCAACGTAAATCATGCAGGAATTGATAGGTAACCAGCCGCCAAATCTGCGCAATAAAAGCCCAATTTTTGGGATGGACGCTGCCCCATGAATAAATCCACTCGCCCACGGCGGGAATTATAATCGAAATCAGATAAATGCCGATGTTGATAATCAACAGCCATTTGACCACGGGCGGCAGTGACGGCATCGCAAACTGCGTCGTCCTATGGCCGGAGCTTCTGTAATCATCCTGCAAGTAATCGCGGTCGTATATACCCATAAACCCATCATAAAATGAATAGAAAAAGTAGTTATCTTTGTTATACTATCGCCCAAAACGTTTTTGAGTTCAACCCCAAATTTTGAAGATGGCCGATTTTGAATATTTAGCGGATGAGATGGAACAATTGCGCCATGCGCATTTGTTTCGGCGGTGTCGCTGTATCGATTCGTCGCAGGGGCCGGCGGTGCGGATGGCACAGGACGGCGAAAAAGTGCTGTTTTGTAGCAACAATTATCTGAATTTGGCCGAGGACCCCCGGGTGATCGAAGCGGCCTGTCGGGCGATGCGGACTTATGGTTTCGGTTCGGCTGCGGCCCGACTTATCAGCGGCACGATGCGGCCCCACAGCGACCTTGAAAACACCGCGGCTTGTTTTCTGGGTAAACAGGCTGCTCTGTATCTGCCCAGCGGCTGGACGGCTAATCAGGCGGTGCTGAGCACACTGCCTCAAAAAGGCGATTTGGTACTGATGGACCGTTATGACCACGCCTCTATTATTGATGCCGTGCGAGCCAGTCGGGCCGATTTTCGCACCTATCGACGCGACGGAGTGGATCGCCTGGAGCGGATATTGCGGCAGGGGGCCTATAAGCGTGTCTTTATCGTGACCGAAAGCGTTTTTTCAATGGACGGTGATTGTGCCGATGTGAGGGCGTTAGTCGAATTAAAACAGCGCTATGGGGCGTTTTTGATTGTTGATGAGGCACACAGCCTGGGCTGTATGGGAAAAACCGGTGCCGGCTTGTGTCAAGAGCAGGGGATTTTGGATCAGGTCGATATTGTGGTCGCCCCTTTGGGCAAGGCGGTTGGGGCCGCCGGGGCCATTGTCGCCGGCCCACAGGGGGTGATTGATTACTTGATTAACAAGGCTCGGCCGTTCATTTATACCACGGCACCGCCTCCTGCATTGGCCGCTGGGGCCGCCGAAGCGATTAAAATCATCCAAACCGAGCCGGAACGGCGGGAAAAACTGCATCAAAATGCTGCTTGGCTTCGTGAAAAATTAACGGCCATGGGGTTAGATATAGGACAAAGTAATACTTATATTATACCTATCATGCTCGGTTCCTCGGAAAAAGCCCTCGCGATATCGGACGCACTATACCGAGCGGGGTACTATGTGGCCGCAATCCGCCCGCCAACGGTCTCGCCGGGAACTGCACGGTTGCGTCTGTCCGTGCAGTCTGCCCATGCGTCCTACCAGTTGGAGGGATTGTGCCAGGCGTTGGCAGAGGCGAAGGGGCTGAGCTCAGAAGTCAGATAAACAATAGCCAATAATCTATTTCGAGGTACTGTTGGGTTGGTCTTTTTCCGATATAATAACATCGAATTTTCGAATCGTTCAAATCGTAACGGCCAAAGAAAAACCTCATTAAAATCAGGACTTTATGGAGCGATACTGGACAAAAAAGCGACTTGACGGTTTGCGGCACGGCGATGTCGAAGCGGTCCGTCAGTGGCAATTGCAATTCGGGCGGTTCATCTATACGTGGTTTTATTTTCAACTGGATAAGGATGAATCGCGGGCTGCGATCCTGACGGCCCAAACGCTTTCGGAGGCCTTATCGAAGCTGTCGGCCTTTGACCCGGAACGGACGACGATGTATCTGTGGCTCAAGGAAATTGCCGCCGAACACCTTCAATCGGCGGTAACGCTCGGCCATGTTACCGTGAGACGTCCGTTGTCCTGGTCGCAGTTGCCTTCTGAGGTGCTCGAGGCCATGCGTCGGCTGCGCAGCGAACCGATCGGCCCGGAAGTGGCCGGCTGCACTGCGGTTATTGAAATGGTACAAGCAACGTTGGCGGATCTGTCAGAACAGGATCGCGACCTGCTTATTCGGCGTTATATTCGCCTTGAGACCGTCGATCACATTGCAACCGAGTTGGGAGCATCGCAAGAGAAAGTCAATCAACAACTGTATATGGCACGCCACGCCTTTCGTCGGGGGTTGTTTTACTTGTTCCAGTCGGTCAATGCCAATGCGTCTGAAGTGGGTGGGGCTGCGGGGGTGGATGTGTTCGAGAGCAATCTTGAAACGCTCCTGCGGTCGGTCAATCCCGCTGCGACGATTCAGGCTGACCACGCCGAGCAAATTAAACGCGTCGTCCTTCAGACTGCTTCCGAATTGGCCAAGAATCCGCCGATTTTTCCGCGGGCCGAACGTCGTCTGTATCTCAAACTCGTTGTTGTTGTGGGTGTGGCGGTGGCGGTTGGGTTGATGGTGGCGTGGATTGCGTGGCGAAGGGGCCACCAAGAGCCGACGACGGCGGGGCCTACCCATACCGACTCGCCTGACAAACCCCAGACCGGCCCGGCCGATGCCCCGTCGAAGGGATCTTCAAATGCGGCCGGCAACGTCGCAGAGATTCAGCATGTGTTGGAAATTGGAATGCGGGGCGACGTGGCCGGCTTGCTGGAGGTGCTCAAGACCGGTAGCGAGATTGCCCAATTGGCGGCGGCTCATTATCTGGGGCAATTTGGTGATGAAGCCGCCATCGAGCCGCTTGAGTTGGCACAAAGCCGATGGTTTCCGAATGGTTCGCCGGATAATCCCTTTGCTCAGGCCATCGCGCAAATTCGCCAGCGGCTTGAGCAGACGGCTCCGCCGCAAGAACCGACTATTCCGGAATCCTCCGAACCCACCCCTCCGGTGCAACAAGAGACCGAGCGGGAAGAACAAGCTCAACCGCCGGCCGTTTCAGGACGTGTGACAGGCTTTGACGGTACCTTTCTTGCCGGTGTGGAGGTGGCTGTCCGGGCCGATGGGGCCGCTTTACCGGCGGAGGCTTCAACGGCCATCACGGCTGCCACCGACGAGCAGGGGCGGTATGCCCTAAAGACATTGCCGGAGGGATTGGTCATTATCTCGGTTCGCGATCCGCAGCGACGCATCGCCACAACACGGTGTATGATTTGGCCGGTAAAAGATCGGACTTTGACATTGGATTTTGGCGGGCCGAATGCTGTTGCCGGTGCGGTGATGCGGGACGGGCGTCCGCTGGCCGAACAAACGGTGCTGCTTTCCGATCATTTTCATGACCCCGAGCGGGGTGTTTTTACTGTTGAGATGCAAACTGACGCCGAGGGTGTTTTTTTCTGTACGGGAGTGCCCACAGGGCGATACGGCCTATGGGCCCGCCTGGTCGGCAATCGCTGGACCCTGCTGGAACATATTGACGTTGAAAGAGCGGACGTGTCGGTGTTGGTGGATTCTGCTGCTGTGGAGCTGGCGGTTCAGATGCCTGATTTGCCGGAATTTCTGCAGGCGACGTCCGTTTCTCTGCGGTACAGCCCCGACAGTTCCGATACGCTGGCGGTATGGTCGGGCGTCAAGACTGAACAGCAGACAGAGTTTCGCATTTATAATGTTATTCCGACGAACTATACCCTGTGTGTGGATTTCAGCAACAAGGTGCGCTGGATGCATGATGTTGCGGTGGATCAGCGAGCCGAACAGATCTTCGTTGTCGATGAGATTCCCTATGGGCCAGCCGGCTTAACGGGGCGATTTTTGAGCGATTGGCCCGAGGGTTTGACGCTTGAGGCTGCTGAGCCGCCGATTCGGATCAGTCTGATGCCCGATCAGGACGGAAGTTATGCGCTGGACGGCCTGCCGCCGGCGATGTATGCGGTTGGCGCAACGATCAACGGTCTGTTTGTACCATATGTGGAAATCGGGCTGTTTGACGACCAACCGGTTGTCTATGATCTGGATCCGCAGCAACTGGCCAAAAGCCGCAGTCCGGTGTATGTCTATGTTACAGACGCCGACGGTCGGGGCTTGGCCGG
>JAAYQH010000209.1 GCA_012519365.1 Planctomycetota bacterium
GAGTTTAGCTCCGATACCTGGGGAACAGGTGCATTTCAAAATGTCGGCATTGTTTACTTTGCCGCAACGCTAAGGGTCAATGAACCCCAGGGCTGGCTGGGCATCAGTGCCGCAGACGGCGATACCGAACGCGTCAAGTTCGGCATGCCTTGGGTAACCGGCGGGCTGGGCTATCTTGGAATCAACAATGAAAACGACGGCAGATATGTACTCTCGGATGTGCCGGTAGTGGTTGGGCAAATCTATCGTATTGTGGGTGTGCTGGATTATGACAACAATGCTGCACGCATGTGGATTGATCCGGATACAGGCGATTATGACACCCCCCATAGCACCAGTGCCGATGTCATCTTGAGCAATCTGAACATGTGGAACTGGGTCAACGGCGTGCGGGTCGCCAGCGGTGCAAGCACAACTTGGGACGATGTGGTCATCGCCACGACATTTCCCGAGACCTTTATGCCGGGCGTCTTCAATCATTTGCCGCATGACCCCTTCCCGGCGGCCGGCGAGGTAGATGTCCCGTTGGATACCGTGCTGAGCTGGACGATTCCGCAGGATCCCAACGGACTGATCGATCCGAATCTGGTCAGTATGCAACTGTATATAGGAACAGACCTTGACCCGAACCTTGTCTGGGTGGCCGATATCACCGAATGGAATCCGCAGACACTGAGGGCCTCCTATTCGCTGACGCTGAGTTTGGACAGGGTCTATTCCTGGCGGGTGGACACGATTCAAGATACCGGCCAAACGGTACCAGGCCACGTGTGGTCGTTTAGTGCCGAAAAATCCATTCCCAAGATTATCACCCAGCCGGCTTATCAGGTCGTCGAGGCAGGGGATACCGCCGTCTTTGCCGTCGTCGTTCAGTCCGTCTCGCCGCCGTCGTTTCAATGGTTCCGCGCTGATCCGGACGGCGATATCATGCTGGCCGACAACGACAAGATCAGCGGTGCTCAGGCCCCAACGCTTCAGGTGGCCGATGCCTCGCTTGCCGATGAGGCCGGCTACTACTGCGTAGTTAGCAACGCCTCCGGAGCCGATGTGGTCTCCGAAACGGCTTTACTGGGCATAAAACGACTGCTCGCCTACTGGCCATTCGAAGACAACAACCCCGACAGCGTGATTGACGGCAGCCCCGCTTCCCTGCTGTACGGCGAACCTGAGTTCACCGATGGCATCGTCGGCGGCGCGATGGCCTTTACCAACGATCTGCTTTATACCGACCCTGAGCGAGCGGATTACTTTGACATCTGCAATCACTCCGTATCGGTCTGTGCGTGGGTCAAGGCCAACACCTCGGTTGAATGGGCGCCGATGGTTGCCCGCTTCGGCGAAGACGGTCAGGGCTGGCAGTTACGCCGCCACGGCAACACCAATGACCGGATTTGCTTTACCACTCGCGGCACCGGCAACGACGATGGCACGCCCAGCAACCGCACCGTGTATGACGGCCAATGGCATTTTGCGGTCGGCACCTTTGACGGCCAAACCAAGAAAGTCTATATCGACGGCGTACTGAGCCGACGCTACAGCGTCGATCACGGCGGCATAATCCAAGAGTACGACGCGGTCAGAGGACGGATCAATCCCACCGCGACGCCGGTTTCGCTGGCAGGACGTGTACGCCCAGGCGGTGAAACGCTGGAATTTGAAGGCTTTACCCCATGTGTACTGGATGAAGTGGCTATCTACAACTACGCGCTGGACGCCGAAACTATCGACCAGATGTATGCGAATGTGGCGGGCCGGCCGATCTGCCCGGAACAATTGCCCTACGACCTGGACGGCGACTGTATCGTCGATATGAATGACCTGGCCAAACTCGCCTCCGAATGGCTGACGGATATTTCTGTAAAGCCGACAGACTAATCAAAACAGCCACATCTGCCAGAGCCTTCGCTTTTTCAACCGAGCGAAGGCTCTTTTTTTGTCTCCTGTCTTGGCAACTTTCGTATCAGCGCAGGCCAAGAAAATCAGGATGTGTGAGGGGGCGGTTTGATGGCCGCCGATGCAACAATACAGCCAACGGCTTTGCCCGAGCCGAGCAGACCTTATGACAGGCGACTTTTGAAGTCCTCGTAAGTAAAATGCCGCTGGACGTGATAGGCATCCTTATCCGGGTCGTACAGCACGATGTCGGGCAGGTTGATGCCATTGAACATCGTATTCTTGACCATCGTATAATGGGCCATATCCTCGAAAATAAGTTTGTCGCCGACGGTCAATGGCTGATCAAAAGAATAATCGCCGATCACATCGCCAGCCAGACACGTCGGCCCGGCCAGCCGATA
>JAAYQH010000210.1 GCA_012519365.1 Planctomycetota bacterium
GCTTTTCGCCCTCCGTGCCCAATGTAAAAGTGGTCCCAGTGCCTGAAGATACTCCTTCTCACAATCGAATTGACAAGGCGATAGAGGTGTGTCAGGCGGATTTCACGGCGATTATTCCCTGCGGCATTGCGGTGCCGTCGGATGAATCGGCATTTGTGGAACGATCGCTGAATCCATTGCTGAATAATGACCGGCAGTCTATCGCGTATGAACTGGCAGAATCGACGCCGGAGTACTGGGGGGGGGTACTGCCGACCTCGGTGCTTCGTTCAGCGCGACGCGCCCACTCGCATCTGCCGCTAAAAGAGTCGCTTTTGGCCCATCACCTTGAGATACGCAAACCGTTTCTGGAGGAGTATCCGTTTCAATTTGATCTTGCTCTCGGAGTGGCGCGTCAATATGAAAGGGAGGGGCAGTGGGGTGATGCGGCTCGGTTATACGATTTTGCGGCACGGCACTACGGCAATACGCTCTGGGTGCAGACGCTCAAAGCCAACGCCCTGTATCACCAGTCGCGCTGGGAATCGGCGGCGTCGCTGGCAGAGGATTTATGCCGCACGGCCCCAACCGTTGCCCGCTTATTAATTGCTGCACGGGCCCGAGGCAAACTGAATGATTTTAACGCTGCTGCTGCCCTGTATCGACGCGCTGAGGCGATTCTTGAAGGAACTGACCCCCACGACCCCCAAGGCCGGCAAAATCCGGCCGTTGAAAAGTCGGCGCCGCTTTCCAAGGCCGCGCCCCGTCCACAGGAGAGTTTTGTATGGATGTCTTAGACACACACACACCGGATCACGGCTGGACTCAGCATTACGAACTGATGCGCGAGATGGGCGATTGCTATACCCAGTTGGGTGAGTTTGACCAGGCCCGACGGTGTTATGAAAAAGCCGCCGCCCTGGAGCCGGACGAAGACGGCCCGTATGTCGGCACCGGTGTTATTGCCCTGCAGGAGGGCCGTCTGGATGATGCCGAACTGGCATTTCGCGTGGCTCTGCGGCTGAACCGCCGATGCAGCCGTGCCTGGGCCGGCTTGGCGATGATTCGCCAGCAGCGCAACGCGTTGGCCGAAGCATTTGAGTGCTATCTGAAAAGTCTCGATCTAAACAGTGACAATCTGACCGCTTTGCTCGGTTTGTTTCAGGTATCCTGTCAAATGGGTTCCTTTGAACGGGTCATTGACTATTTGAATATCTATCTGGACAAACACCCCGGCGATACAGCGGTGATGTTTTGTCTGGCGACGCTGTATGTCAAAGAGCACAAGCCGCAGCAGGCCCGTCAACTGCTTGAGAGTGTTCTTATCTTTGAACCGAATAACGACGATGCCCGCAATCTGCTCGAAGAGGTCGAGCATATGCAGGCACAAACCACCGGAGTTTCAAAATGACACAAACAACCACCGACCGACGAGCGGCACTGAATGCCGCCTGCCTGGAGGATCTGCTGAACCGCCAGATTGATCGCCTTCGCTGTTACGACCTGGATGCGGCCATGGTCTGTGCTGAACAGGCCGAAGCGATTGCCGCCGACCTGACCCGAAGCGGCTTTCTGGAAAAGCCTGAAAACGCTGAACTGAAATCCCATATTCGCTTGCTGTATCGCGAACTGATGCTGGTAATTGCTTCTGAGCGAAAGGAAGTAGCCGACAAACTCGACCAGATACGCAGCGGCATTAAAACACTCAGTGCCTACGCAAATCATTAAAGAGCGTTCTTGATGGTAGAAAGGACCATAGGGAGATGTCCGAATCAACAAAACCGATTCCTGAACTTACGGCGAAGGCGAAAGAACCGGTCTGTGGAGACGATCCTGAATTTTGCCGCTGGTTCAAACGGTTGTGCATCTCGGATCTCTTGATACGAGCGGAAAAAGATCCCTTGTATTGGCAGGGACGTCCTTTGAACTGGGATGCCTCGCACGAGATTTATGCCTATTATGAGTATGCAGGCAGACGCATTCCACTGCAGCGGCTTTTGGTGATGTCCAATTGCCGCAGAGAGCTGATGGATCGGCTCTGGCCAAAAACCCCTCTGACGCGCCAAGCAGTGGAAAGGTTTTATCAAATCAGTGCCCACGTCCTGCCGTGGGGACATGGGCAGTTCAAATCCAACCATGATGTGGCCGGCAGACAACAGGCGTGGCTGCGGCGTGTCCGATTATTGCGGATGCTCAAACAGCATCAGGTGCGTTCCCTTTGCGATTATGGGGCAGGCTGCGGTTATACGACCTTATTGGCTGCGACCATGGGATTTGACCGTGTAATTCATTATGAATACTCTGCGTTTCAGCCGTATGTGAAATGGCGGTCCGAGCGGATGTCGGCTGCTGAGCAGGGTCGAGGTCATATTGAGTGGTATCCCGCCGAACAGCCCTTTGTTGTAAAAGACACGCTGGATGCGATTATTTGCACCGATGTGGCCGAGCACGTGTGGGATCCGTATTCGCTTGTAAAGCAGATCAATCAAGCGCTTGCTCCTTCTGGGCTGCTCATATGGGCATCCTGTTTTGGAGAAGGCTTATCCTCACATTTGCATCCTCACCTGAAAGGAAAGAAGACAAACTGCTTGCCGAAGCGGGTTTTGAATACCTTGGCCCGCTTCCGGACCCCTACGTCAATCATTGCGGCCTATATCGGAAAATCCCCGCTGAAACACAGACACGCCCGAATGTAATTTTTTCCCCTCATACAAAATTGCAGACACTCGAACATAGCCAATGGCTCAGCCGTGATGAACTTGCGCACTATCAATGGACTTTGCTTCAATCGCTGCTGAACCATGCTTATGCCCGCGTGCCGTATTATCGAAAGCAGTGGCAGGCAGCCGGTCTGACGCCCCGGGATATTAAAACACCCGGCGACTTTTCGGCACTGCCGATTCTAACCAAAGCACAGATACAGGACAACATTAATTTACTCTGTGCAGATTCGTATCTTCCACAGGATTTGCGCGGCAATACAACAGGGGGCTCCACGGGTCAACCTTTGCTGTTTTATCGGGATCGCAACGCGCAGGAATGGATTAAAGCTGCAAAACAGCGTTTTCGAAACTGGATGGGGTACAATGAATCGATTGACAAAGTGGCCTTTATGTGGGGTGCCGACAGAGATATTCCCGTCCTGTCAAACCAGAATCATCGATGGCTGAATGCGTTCAATTGTTCCGAAACGGACATCAAGCGTTTCATTGAGCAGTTGGTTCATTGGCAGCCCAAAGCAATTCGCGGTTATGCGTCCTGTCTGGCGCTGGCCGCTCGCTTGATTCGTCAAAATGATTGGCTGGCTCCCCGACCGCAAGTCATTGAGTCCGCTGCGGAAAAAATCCATCCCGAAGAACGAAGACTGGTCGAAGAGGTTTTTCAATGTCCTGTCTATGAAGTGTACGGCTCGCGTGAAATTCCGGCGCTGGCGTGTGAATGTTCTGCGCATAACGGAATGCATATTTTCTCCGATTTGCGATGGGTAGAGGTGCTTGACAAGGACGGCCGGCCTGCAGCACCCGGACAGCAAGGGCGACTGATCGTGACCGATCTGGTCAATTACGGAATGCCGTTTATTCGCTACGAAATTGGTGATATCGGCGTTCTTTCCGAACAAGAATGTTCTTGTGGCAGAAAGTTTGGTTTGTTAAAGGAGATTAAAGGGCGCATCAGTGATATGATTTGCACCCCCGATGGCCGCATCGTTCATGGCGAATATTTTTCTCATGTGTTTTATCACGTCCCCGGCGTCCAATCGTTCCAGGTTTGCCAAAAAAGCCTTCGAACATTGATTCTGTGGGTGGTGCCGAACGCAGATTTTAATGCGGCAGCTCTCGAATCCGCCATCCAAGAAATAAAACACCATTTGGGCGGTGAAATTCAAATTCGCTCTCAACTCGTGGAGCAGATCCCAAAAACAAAATCCGGCAAACGACGTTTTGTAATTTCCGAACTTGATCATGCGACCGAGACGGTGTCGTCTGAACCAGCAATTCGTCGCAGCCCCGCATCCGAACGCGGCATTGTTTATGTGGCTTTCGGCAAAGAGTACGATAAAGTCGCTGCACATACGGCCTGCTATTCTCGTCAGTTTACCGACCTTCCGCTTTATGTCCTGACCAATCTTAAAGAACGCTCGGAAAAATGGAATCAGGTCCGCAATGTAGAATTCCGGTACATTGACGAACCGGACAGCAGCAATCGAGCCGTCAGAACTTCCGTTGTGAATTTTTCACCGTTTGAGCAAACACTTGTGATGGACTGCGACGCGGTGGTCCGTCGGCCGGGCATAGAACGGATTTTTGATTATTTGGAACGCAGCGATTTGGTCTTTGTTGAATTGATGAAGTTTCCAAAGGTACTGGACAGTTTTTTTGAGAAGTTTTATAAGCCTTTCATCGATGCTTTTTCCATTTCGCCGGAATCTCTGGTCTGCGGTGCTGTTTTTGCATTCAAAAAAACCGACTTTTCGGAATCCTTTTTCCGACGCTGGAATGCCCTGTGGACCTGGGCCGGCAAGACGCGGGATATGCCCCCGTTGATGGGCGCGCTAGAAACGCTCACCACAGAGGAGAAAAACAAAGTCCAGGTCCTTTCCAATGACGAGCGAACACTTCGCGTTTTGAATTTTGATCCCAGAGGGATTTGCTGCGATGATGACACCTCGATCATTCACCATCGTTTCAAAGACAAAAACAATACCTGGTTCAAACGTTATGACA
>JAAYQH010000211.1 GCA_012519365.1 Planctomycetota bacterium
GAGCCGCTGATCACAATTTGGCCGGGGCAATTAAAATTAACCGGCTCCAAAATATCTCCTTGAGCGGCTTGCCGGCATAACGCCCGCACTTTCTCTTCATCCAGCCCCAGAATGCTCACCATCGAACCGTTTGAGGCGTCCGCGGCCGCCTGCATCGCTCGCCCGCGTTCCTGGACGAGTTTAAGTGCGTCCTCAAAGCTCATCAGGCCCGCCGCATACAGAGCCGAATATTCGCCCATGCTCAGCCCGGCAGTTACATCCGGCCATAGTTCGGGATGGGTTTGCCGCAGCAGTTCCAACAAGGCCGCCGTTACAGTGAAAATCGCCGGCTGAGAAACGGTCGTTGTGTTTAATGCCTCCTCCGGCCCCTCAAAACACAAATGACGCAAGTCATAGCCGACAATCTCGTTGGCTTTTTCGAACAGATCGGCGGCGGCAGGGCAGTGCTCGGCAATGTCTTTGCCCATGCCCACGACCTGAGCGCCTTGACCTGGAAATAAAAATGCTGTTTTCATCATCACTTCAACGATTTAACCACAGTAAAGAAAAGAACACATCAATGTTACAATTGGATGACGTGTGCGCCCCACGTTAAACCACCGCCAAAAGAGACCAGCAAAATGATATCACCTTGCTGAATTTTGCCGAGACGTCGGCACTCATCCAGTGCGATCGGTATGGAGGCGGCGGACGTATTGCCGTATTTGTCAATGTTGATAAATATCTGCTCGTCGGAAAATTTCAATCGTTTGCCGACGGATTCGATGATCCGAGCGTTCATCTGATGGGGGATGAACATTTTGATCTGTTCAATATCAAGATGGCACTTTTCCAGACATTCCTCGACCAATTCCACAATTCGCCGCACCGCCAAATGGTATATTTCGCGTCCCTGAATATTCATATAGACCATTTTGGGGTCAGCAAGAGGCTTGCCGACAGGATAACGCGACCCGTAAGCAAGGCAATTCAGCGACGTCCAGCCTCGCCCGTCCGAAAACGACGTGCTGTACATCAACCCCATCGAGCCGGACTCGGCGGCTTTGACGATGGCAGCCCCGGCACCGTCGCCGAACAAAATACAGCTGCCTCGGTCAGTATAGTCGGTAATTCGGCTAAGCGTCTCAGCCCCAATCACAAGGGCGGATTTGTAGCGACCGGAGATGATAAATTGCTGTGCGATAGACAAGGCGTATACAAAACCGCTGCATGCAGCCGAAATATCGAACGCCCAGGCATTGACCGCCCCGATCATGTCCTGTACGAAGCAGGCGGTGGCCGGGAAGACCATCTCTGGGGTAATTGTGGCCGTGATAATCAACTCGATCTCTGTGGCATCCATACCCGCATCTGCCAGCGCCTTCCGAGAAGCCTCGGCAGCCAGCGTGGCGGTAGTGTCTTCGTCATCGGCAATGTGTCGAACTTTGATGCCGGTGCGGCTGGTAATCCACTCATCGGAGGTATCCAAAAAAGTGGTAAAATCCTCATTGGTCAGAATTTTTTTGGGAACCGCCGAGCCTGTACCGGCGAGCACCGCTCGATACCGTGACTGCGCTTGTGTTGTGGGATCATTGACCATTGTTAGGAACCGTTGATTTGGAAATCGCATCGACGATTTGTGTGTTGATTTTTTTGTCGTAAAACCGCTTACACGCGGCAATAGCGCTTTTGATCGTACGGGCCTTGCTGGTGCCGTGGCATATTATCGCCGTTCCATTGACGCCCAGCAGCAGCGCACCGCCGTATTCGTGATAATCATATTTTTTGAAAATGTTTTTTGCAACCGATTTGAACCACCACGCCAGCAGTTTGTTGCGATTCATTAATTCGGCTTTAATGGCGTTAAAGATCATATTGACCATGCCTTCGGACAACTTGAGAATGACATTGCCGACAAAGCCCTCACAAATGACCACATCACACTTGCCTTCAAATAAATCCCTACCTTCCAGATAACCAATATAGCTTATGTTGGGATCATTTTTTAACAGGAGCCGCGTTTTCTTGATCAGGCTGGTCCCTTTGGCGTCTTCTTCGCCGATATTCATAATACCCACACGCGGCGACTGGATGCCGAACATTTCGCGGGCATACACGCTGGCCATAATCGCATACTGGTACAGATGAATGGGTTTGCAGGCAATATTGGCTCCGACGTCGCAAATGGTAACCGGCCCGCCGTACGTCGGCAAAACAACCGCAATACCGGGACGCGTGACACCCGGCAAGGTGCGCAAGCGAATTTGACAGGCCGCCACACAGGCCCCCGTATTGCCGGCCGAGAGGACAGCGTCCACTTGGCGGTGCGATGCGGCGTGCGCCATGACGGCAATCGAACTTTTGGGTTTACGCCGAAGGGCTTCAATTGGCGACTCATTCATCGTAATCATATCAGGGGCATGGAAGATACGGAACGTATCGGCCGACGCTTTCAGCGCCGTCAGCGTTTCGCGGATCACGGTTTCATCGCCGACCAAGACGATTTCATCGTCTGGACCGAGGACTTCCCTGCCCTGCAACGCCCCGGCGATAATTTCGTCCGGAGCATAGTCGCCGCCCATAGCATCGATGGCGATGCGCATCGTTAGCTTTCTGCCTCCTCTGCCAGTTTCAGGGTGATGCTGTCGTTGAGATACCCGCATTGCCCGCAGGCGGCGTGCGGCAACTTGGCCGCACCGCATTGTTTGCAAAGCGAATAGTTGACCGGCCGCAGTGCGTGATGAGCACGACGGCTACGCGTCTTGGATCGACTGAGTTTCTTAACCGGAAGCATAGGTTCTTTCTACTCCATAAAATCTAAAAATTACAATACACTATTGGTTCGCTGTTGGATTCAAAATCTGGTTCTTTTCGCCAGGTTCAGACCCCCTCGCACGGTTAAAAACCAAAAAAAGCCCGCCTGGAAGATTTATTTCATAACAGACAGGGGGCTTTCCGTAAAGCAAAAGAATCTATAACGTCTCA
>JAAYQH010000212.1 GCA_012519365.1 Planctomycetota bacterium
CATTTTACGCGAGCCGTGGGCAATTTGACATTGTCCGCTCTGGATAAGCCGGATGCCCGTCATCACCTCTTCGTACGGCACGCAACAGCCGCTGTCGGAAAACATCACATAACGTCCGCGACTTTCGAGGATGCCCGTGCGTACGGCGCAGCCCTTGCCGCGGTTGCGTTCCAGCCGAATCACACGCACCGGCACAGGGGCCCGATCGGCGCATTGCTGAGCAATGTCAGCCGTCTGATCGCGACTTCCATCGTCAACAATCAGTATTTCACCGCCGCCGGGAAACTGGGCCAGAAACGCCGAGGCAGCGGCAATGTCGCCGCCGACTTTTCGCGCCTCCTCGAAGGTCGGAATAACGATTGAAAGCCCGATAGGTTCTGTCGTTTTATCATTCATAAATATCCGTTTACTTTACCTCAAAGCCTTAACGCTGTGAAGACTTTTCTTCGTATATGGGACAAAATAAAGACAGAAATTCCGTGATTGTTTTATGTATTTCTTGTTGAATCTCGGCCTGAAATCCAGATAATAACGACAAATATGCTTAAAAAAGGAATGTGACTTTTAAGGAGAAAGAAAATGGGGATTTTGGACATTGCCGTTTTTCTGCTTTTTGTGGTGTGTGTGGTGGGGCTTGGACTTTATAAGAGTCGCCATGAAGAAACCGGCGAAGACTATTTTCTGGCAGGGCGAGGCCTCAAGTGGTGGCTGATTGGGTTTTCCCTGATCGCCGCCAACATTTCTTCCGAACAATTTGTCGGCATTAGCGGAAACGCGGCAAGCCACGTTGGGTTAGCGATCGCCAGTTATGAATGGATGGCCGCCATTACGCTTGTGGTGGTGGCATTCTGTTTTCTGCCTTATTTTTTGCGGGCCGGTATCTTTACAATGCCCGAATTTCTCGAATATCGCTATAACCCCTGGGCGCGCTTGATTATGGCAGTGTGTATGTTGTTGATTTATATGTTGCTTTTGGGCGCGATTACCTATTCGGGCGCATTGACCATCAACACAATGGCCGATGAAATGGAGATGTCATTTGTACCCACGCTCGCGCAGGCTTCTCTGATCATTGCGATTATTGCCATGGTTTACGTTGCCGCCGGCGGTCTGAAGGCATGTGCCTGGGCTGATTTGATTCAAGGCAGTGCCCTGATCATCGGGGGGGCGGTTATTATGATTTTTGCGTTCCATATGCTCGGCAATGTAGAACAGGCTTCCTATATTGAGGACGTGGGAACCGGAGCGGTAGCGACAAAGACGTTTACCGAAGAACAGGGAACCATACAGCGGTTTTTGGATTTGAACAGCGTGCGTCTGAATATGTTTCTGCCGAAAGATGATGCGGTTTTGCCATGGACGGCATTGCTGTTAGGGCTGTGGATTCCCAATTTCTATTATTGGGGACTGAATCAATACATTACCCAACGAACGCTCGGCTCAGCGTCTCTTGCCGAAGGACAAAAAGGAATTGTTTTTTCGGCATTTATGAAACTTCTGATTCCATTTGTAATTGTTATTCCCGGTATTATCGCGTTTAATCTCTTTGCACCGGAAATGAAAGTCAGAGCGATTTACGATAACGCGACGGTCATCGGCAGATATGCTCTGGCCAATCCCGATACAAAACTGGTTGTCGTGGTTCAAGACCCATCTCCTGAGCAAATTGAAACCCACCAACCCGGGGTTTTTATGCTGGCCGTATATCCGGACGCCGAGGCAATCAAGGCCGCACGGATTCGCAATCCTTATGTGCTTCCCATTACTAAAAATGAATACGACAAACTCGAACCCCATCCCTACTCGGTTTTCACCTCGGACGACAAATCGATTGAAACCGTTTTCCCGGCATTGACAGAAGAATTAAAGGCCTACAACAAGGCTGTCGAGGCAGCGGCCAGAGCAGCCGGCGCGCGGGTTTACACCGAAAAGTTTATTGGCTATAAATACGATTCGGCGCTGGGGCAGCTTCTCAGTAGAGTGCTGCCGCGAAATGTCGGTTTGGTGGGCTTTGTGTTGGCGGCTCTTCTGGGCGCGATTGTCAGTTCGCTGGCGGCCTTGCTAAACGCGGCATCAACCATCTTTACAATGGATATCTATACAAAATATATAAACCCGCAAGCCGGCCAAAAAGTGATCGTTCTGTTGGGACGAATCTGTGTCGTGGTCTTTTCGGTGATCGCGTTTTTGTTGGCTCCGCAACTGGGTAATCCGAAAATCAGCCACAGTATTTTTATGATTATTCAGGAAAGTCAGGGGTTCCTCTCGCCGGGCATTTTGGCGGTATTTGTCTTTGGGTTGGTCATCCATAAAGCGCCGCGGTGTGCTGGTGTGTGGGGGTTGTTAACCGGCATCGCGGTTTATGGCGGGCTGAAGTATCTGTCGATGATGCACAAACTCATGGAAATCCCGACGATGAGCCTGGTCATCGGGAACTTCCTGAACCGCATGGCGGTGACCTTTTTTGTCTGTCTGGTTGTAATGACCCTTGTAACGCTGGTCAAGCCTTTGGCTCAGCCCGTTGAGTTCAAAATTAATACCAAAATTGAGCTGCATACGTCGCAGGGCGCCAAGATAGCCGGGGTTGTCGTCGTGATTTTGACATTGATTCTGTATATTATTTTCAGCCCGTTGGGTGTGGCTCGATAAGAGGAGATGAAAGTGAAAGTGACTACCGATGAACAGGCCTTTGGAGCGTTAAAGAAACTGGCGCTCGAGGCGAATCTGGATTTGACAGGGGCAAAGGTCCGTCGCTCGTCGTCGCGGTTTTGTCTGGGCGTCGAGCATGGGGACTACAATGGAACCGAGCTGTTTGGTGTGGGGACCGACCGATTTATCTGGATGGCTTACAAACCCAACGGCACGAACACCATGCGTTTGTACAGCGGCAATTTTCCGGATGACGGTGTGGTAAAGTTTGAATTGGGCAATGTGCCCGCCCCTCGTTCCGCTGAGATAGCCGATACGTGGGCGCGATTCGCTTACGGCGTGGATTATGTTTTGCGTCGTGAGGGTTTGCCCCTGACAAAGGGAATGGATGCGGTGTTGATCGGCAATATCCCCGGCGGGGGGATGAGCCGCAGTGCGTCGTTGACACTGAATCTGATTCTTTCGGTGCTGGATGTCAATGGATTGGCTGCCCCGGACATGATGGAGGTGGTCGATTTGGCCCAGAAAGTCGAGAACGATTACATAGGCTCACCCTGCGGCAAGCTCGACCAAATTATGATTGCTTTTTCCAAGGCCGGTATGGGCACGCACTACAAACCCGCCGATCGTTCGATTGACTATGTGCCGCTGGGCGCCGGGGCCAAAGATTTTCGAATTATGGTGATGGATACCGGCACCGTGCGACCGGGTCTGGAAAAATCGACTTACAAAGTCCGCCGCGCCGAGTGCGAGGAACTGGTCCAAAAGGCCAAACAGGCCGGCTTTGAGATAACGTGTCTGGCAGATATACGCGATGATGCATTGTTTGAGAAAATCAAGGCCTATTTTGTAAAGGATGTCCCGCATCTGGTTGCTCGGATGGACTATATTTATCATGCCCAGAAGCGGTTTTACGAAATGATGGACGCCTGGAAGGCTGGGGATATTGAGACGGTTGGACGGATTTTCCGGCAGGACGGTATTGGCCTGCGCGACGATTATGTAATCTCAGGGCCCGAGCTGGAAACGATGTGTGATATTGTGCGGACGGTGCCTGGGGTTCTGGGTGAGCGAATGCTCGGCGGCGGCGATAAAGGGGCGGCCGGCGCTCTGGTATTGGCCGACAGTGCCGAAGCAGCCAAACAGGCCGTGGATATTGCCTATCCCCGCAGTCGTCCGGCTTTTGCCGATAAATACGCAGTTCACACATGCAAAGTGGTGGACGGCATTAAACTCTTTGAGAACGTCCTGTAGCAATTAAGGACAGGGTGTTTCGTTTAGGAGGTTGTATCGATGCGACAGTGGCTTTGGTCTTGGGGATGCGTGTTAGTGACGGCGCTTGTCGGTTGTGCAGTGTCCGAAAAAATCGCCCGACGGGAAGTGCCGTTTCAAACCGAAGGCGATAACATCAAGGTGATGACCTTCAACATTCGGTATGGTACAGCCGCTGATGGCCCGAATCAGTGGGAGTATCGACGAGAAAGGGTCTTTGATCTGATCGCACGCCACGGAGCTGACGTGGTCGGCCTGCAGGAAGCGCTGGACTTTCAGGTTGAGCAGATTCACAATGCCCTTAAGGGCTATGCCCTCGTAACCGCCGGACGCGATGATGGCAAGATGGCCGGAGAACATTGCTCTATTCTTTACCGAACTGAACGGTTCAAACTGGCGGATTCCGGTACCTTTTGGTTTTCCAATTCACCGTGGGTGTCCGGCTCTAAACACTGGGGAAACCAGATTCCCCGTATCTGTACGTGGGCAAGATTGGTGGAGCGTGATACGGACAGGGCATTATTTGTCTATAATCTCCATTTGGATCATCAATCACAAACCTCTCGATTCAAAAGCGCCGAGTTGTTGGCCCGCGTCGTATCGCAGCGTGAACCGAAAGATCCGGTGATCGTGATGGGCGATTTCAATATGGGACTGGACAACCCGGCGATGCTCTATCTGAGGCGTCTGGGATATCCCAATGCACCGGTCGAACTGCTGGATAGCTGGCGGTTGCTGTATCCGGACAAACCGGAGATACGGACGTTTCACGGGTTTGAAGGCGGCACCGAAGGCATCAAGATTGATCACATCCTCATTGAACGCACAACAAAGGTCTTGGATGCTCAAATCGACCGCTGGTCTGATGAGCAAGGCCGCTACCCTTCGGACCATTACCCTGTAACCGCTGTGTTGCAACTGTGGAATTGAACCCGATGCGTTCTCGGTTGCTCTGTGCTTTTGGGCAAGTATTTCTGATAGACGAGATAGGTATTTAAGTGAACGGATTACCTGTTTTATAGGAGGCTTGGAAATGGCAATTCAGCATCAAGGTCCAGCATGTCCGGAATGTATCTATTTTGAACGTGTCGCCGAGGGACACGGTGAGTGTCATCGTTACGCGCCCCGTCCCAATACGCCGGCTTTTATCTCCAAGGCCGATGCCTTAGGCGCCTACAAGACAGACATCCATTGGCCCAAGGTTTATGACAGCAACTGGTGCGGTGAGTTTACCTCGCGTACCGGCGGCTGACGGCCCATAGGGTGATTGAGGGGCCTGTATCGAGATCGATCAATGCGAATCAGTGAATTTTTTTATTCGCTACAGGGCGAAGGGTTTTTGGCGGGTGTGCCGAGTGTATTTATTCGCTTGGCCGGTTGTCCGTTGCGGTGCAAGTGGTGCGATACCGCCTACGCATGGGATTTTCAGTCAGGAACAGAGCTCTCTGCTGAATCGCTGCTCAGCCGAGCGGTTGAATTTCCAACGCGGCATCTTGTCGTTACAGGTGGAGAGCCGCTGGTCCAAGAGAATTTAGCAGTGTTTTTGAAGGTCTTCGCTCAGGCCGGCTATCGCATTACCGTAGAAACTGCCGGGTTGTGTTTTGTCCCCGATTTGCCTGTTTTTCTGCTAAGTATCAGCCCCAAATTATCAAATTCAGTAAATCCAGGCAACCCTATTCCGGAGTCTGAACGACTGAATTTCGATACCTTGTCGGCTTTGCTGCAAACGTACCCTTACCAATTGAAATTTGTGGTTGATACCCCACAGGATTTAGATGAAATCGCCGATTGTGTTCAGCGACTCGGCTCTGTGGATCCGGAACGGATATGTCTTATGCCCCAGGCCGTCAGACGGGAGGACTATATTAAAAAATCACTCTGGCTGGCTGAGTACTGCCTTCAAACCGGTTTTGCCTTTTCGCCGCGGTTACAGGTGATGCTCTACAACGGGCAAAAAGGCAAGTAAACCGTTTTATTCCTGTTCACCCCAATCGACAGAGTAAGTTAAGCGATTTCTCGCTCTTCCTGATCGTCCCCCTCTTCCTCTTCAAGGGCGTCCAGGCTTTCCATTCCCTCGCCGGGTTCGATATCCTCGTCGTCAGACGCTTCGGAGTCTTCATCTTCGTCGATGTCTTCGGGGGTGCGATCAATATCAAGGGGGCGGGTCTTTAAATTGCGATACTTGAAACCGCCTTGATTCTTTTCGAGCATTTGGGCGTATTCCAAACTGAACCGCGTCCAGGGTATCGCTTCGAGACGTTTTTTTTCAATCGGGATGCCCAGCCCCTCGCAAATCCCGAACTCTCCGGTCTCAATACGTTTTAGGGCCTGCTGAATCTCCATCAGGATTTTCTTTCCCTCGGCCAGCAAGTCCAGCCCAAATTCCTGTTCAAAGCTGTCCGTCCCGATGTCAGCCATGTGCACCGGCATGCTCGAAAGTTCTCCGCCGCTCTGAAAAATATTTTCCTCCATCGTATTCACGTCTCC
>JAAYQH010000021.1 GCA_012519365.1 Planctomycetota bacterium
GGCGAGCTGGTCAGTGTCGAAATGGCGCCCCCTGCCAGCGAGGGATTACTGGAGCAACGCGGTCGGTTTCACGGCTATGCCCGTGTAGTGCGGGTTGATGCCCCCGCCGTGGATGCCAACAACGGCAAACAGGTCGCTCTGGAGTTTTGTGAATCCGCACGACTCGATTTTTGAACGGGATCGGCGTGTTATCTGTTACATATCATAAACCTTCTATTGTAATTCCCAACCGGTCAATAGACCGGTTTTTTTATTGTTGTCAAGTTCGTTGACATTTTTAGCAGGTGTTTTAGAATCCAATGAGGTATGAAGCAGCGATGGGTTTATAGTGTGATTTTGAGTTTCTGGATCTGGACGGCCAGCGGGTGCGTTAATGAACCTTCACCGGTTCAGCCGATCGTACTTGAGGGTATCAAGTTGGCCGATATTATGCCTACGGTCAGTGAGCAACCGCCTCCGGTTACCTCGTTTCTCATGACGACATACTTGGTGGACCAGCAACAAGTCGCGGCTCTGCGGGTATGTATGGAAAGTTTTTCAACGCAAGCCTTTCGGTATAAAGCCATAAAGGCATTTGAGAGTAACGGGCTTTTTGCAGCAAAGGGAAGCGGGTTGCAGATACATTCCTTAATCGAATGCTTCCGTCAGCAGGGTGTTCGGCAGATCGGCCAGGGACGGCTGGCAATGAATCCCGGCTATGAACTGCCGTTTGGTGCTGTTGCGATCAGCGGGTCACGGGAAATTACATGGGTTACCGCCGACAATCTGGAAACAAAAACGTTTCTGGCCAACGGCACCCTCTGTTGGCTATTGAAGACCCAAAAGGACCAATACTCGCCGGGGCGTATCCTTGCCTCCGTGGAACCCGTCTTTACGCCGTGGACCGTGCAGCAATTGTTGGAAATGGATGATTTTGCTCTGAAAATGGCTCACCGATTTGACGCCGGGCGATTTGAAGCGTTGCTTCGTGAGTCAGATTTTATGGTGTTGGGGCCTCGGCATGATTCGATTGATGAATTTACGGAGTTAGAACGACTGCTTTTTGTGACGCCGGATGCCCGCACCAAATTCCGAATGTATGTGATCGTATGTGTGGACGCGGAGCTGGAATGACATCGACAAAGGCAATGGCAGCAATCGTGCGATGTGCAACCTACAGTCCTTCGGAGGTTCGCGACGGCGTACAGCGGGCGTTGGACTTGCTGGGTGGGGCGGAGCGATTCATTCGACCCGGCTGGCGTGTTCTGATCAAACCCAATCTCATTGTGCCGGTCGGGCCTGACATCCCCGCTCAAACCCATCCGGAGGTTATTTATGCCGTGGCTGAATGGGTTCGCCGGGCAGAGGCTGTTCCGATTATCGGAGATTCACCGGCCTGGAGCAATGCGCGGGCATGTCTATCGGCATTGGGGGTGCTCGAGCGGCTTGAGTACTTGGGCGCGGAGATCATCCAGTTGAATCATCCTGTGCGGCTGAAGATCGAGGGGACATCTATCGGCATCAGCCGGGCGGCTCTTGAGGCCGACGCGATTATCAATCTTCCAAAACTAAAGGCCCATCAGCAACTTGGGGCGACTTTTGCATTCAAAAATATGTACGGATGTGTGGCCGGCAAGGAAAAGGCATTCTGGCATTTTGCCAAAGGGCGGTCTTATTCCTCCTTTTGTCAGATGCTGGTCGGGATCTATCGTCGGCTTGCTCCTGCGGTCAATCTGATTGACGGCATTGTCGCTATGGAAGGACAAGGCCCCATCAACGGCACAGCCCGTCCGCTGGGGGTGCTGGTCGCCGGGACAGATGCAGCGGCCTGCGAACGGATCTGTTGCAAGCTGGTCGGGTTTGACCCCAAAACACTTCCTCTTCTTCAGACCGCGGCACAAATGGGCTTTGGCTGCCATGATGACAACGCCATTGAGTGCCTTGGGGACTCGTGGACGGCGCCGCTTTGTCCAGATTTTAAGCCGGCTCAACAAATTCCGCTGCGGTTTACCTTCGGACGCATCTGCAAAAGCATCGTCCGTCAAGCCGTGCTGCTGAGCCGGGAACGATTTCGACGCACGGCTCAAAGATAAGAGAAAAGGACATGATGATGCAGAAATTGGGGATCCGCAAAGCAGGACCTATTGACCGAATAA
>JAAYQH010000213.1 GCA_012519365.1 Planctomycetota bacterium
CACCCGTAGCGTGTTCGAGGTCATCGAGGCGGATGCGGCCGTGCTGGATAAATACGGGCTGAATGCAGCCATGGTGGCTCGTCGTATGCAGGAGTTGACCAACCAGGCACAACGCGGTCTGGGGACATGGATCGATGTTAACGGGGGGCGTCTTCGGGTGATGAGTGAGGAGTATAAGGGGCTTTTGGTGTGTCCCTGGGGACATCCCGGCCGTTATGACAAACGAATTACTATCGTTGAATGTCCTGAAAAGGGACAAACGCTGACTTGGTCGGACTTGAATATCCATTTGATCGATGCCCACGGCTTTTTTGAGGGGAAAGGGTCGGCCTTTCGGATCGAACCGGAGCTGGCCGCGGCGATTCTTTTTCATAAAGATCCGTCGGCTGAGCCTTGACGCAGGCGGTCGAATCGGGATAATCAACTCAGAGAAAATGTGAACAAGGATTCCAGTGAAAGGGACGGTTATGAAGTATCGGTGTACATTGTGCGGCTATATTTACGATCCGGCCAAGGGAGATCCGGACAACGGTGTTGAGCCGGGTACGGCGTTTGAAGATGTGCCGGACAGTTGGGTCTGTCCGGATTGCGGTGCCGGCAAGGAGGATTTTGAACCGGTAGATGACTAAGGGATTAGAATCGGCCCTGGGATTGATGGCACATCCCGGGGCTTTTTTTATGGGACAAGGTCAGGATTCTGAAATCATGATGGGGCGGACTTATGAAACGCATCGAGGCAGTCCTTAAACAGCAGGAAATACTTTGCGCCGAAACGCCGGCCGAACCGTGCGGGATAGTGGTGTTCGGGGCATCGGGCGACTTGGCGCATCGCAAGCTTTTTCCAGGGCTTTTTGGGCTATATACTCGCGACCTGTTGAGTCGGCATTTTTACTGCCTTGGCTGCGGGCGGTCGGATTATAGCGAAGATGCATTTCGACAGACGGTGCGAAACTCTCTAATGAATTCAGGCCAAAGCGTTGACGCCCGAAAAGTCGATGATTTTTTAAGACGCATCTATTATGTCTCCGGTAATTATACCGATGATGTGCTGTATGAACGGCTTCGAGAGAAACTGACAGAGTTGGACGCGGCTTACGAGGTGGATGGGGTTCGGATATTTTATCTGTCGGTGCCTCCGTTTCTGTACAGCGAGGTGACGGAAAAATTGGGGACACTAAAGCTGAGCTGTCCGGGGGCAACAGGGCGGCTTCAGCAGGTGCGACTGGTCATAGAAAAACCTTTCGGTCGAGACCTTGAATCTGCCCGCGAGCTGGAGAATGTTCTGTTGCGGCATTTTAATGAATCGCAGATTTATCGCATTGATCATTATTTGGGCAAAGAAACCGTCCAGAATCTGCTTGTCTTTCGATTTGCCAACAGTTTGTTTGAGCCGGTGTGGAATCGCAATTATGTAGATCATATTCAGATCACGATTGCCGAAACCCTTGGCGTGGAGCATCGCGCCGGTTTTTATGACTCTACGGGGGCCTTGCGGGATATGTTTCAAAACCATCTGCTGCAATTGCTTGCGATGGTGGCCAAGGAGCCGCCGGTGTCGTTTGAGGCCGATTCTGTTCGAGACGAAAAAAACAAAGTCCTGCGGGCGCTGCGGAAATTTCGTCCTGAACAGACGCCGCAGTTTTTTGTGCGCGGCCAGTACGGTCCCGGCCAAATTAACGGACAGGTTGTCAAGGGATATGTGGAAGAAGAGGGGGTAAGCCGAAGTTCGCAGACTGAGACCTTTGTGGCCGCTCGCGTGTTTGTTGATAACTGGCGATGGAAGGATGTGCCGTTTTATTTGCGGACCGGTAAACGCCTCAAGCGGCGATTAACCGAGATTGCAGTGGTTTTCAAGCAGGTTCCGCATTCGATGTTTATGACGGCAGGTTTGGAAGATATGCCGCCGAATGTTATTCGGTTCCAAATCCAGCCGGATGAGGGGGTGTATCTGAGTTTGCAGGCCAAACGCCCCGGCTCGAAGCTGTGTATGGGGACACTCGAAATGGCGGTGGATTATCAAGAGGTCTTTGGCGTCAAGATGCCGGATGCCTACCAGCGGCTGCTGTTGGATTGCATCGTGGGCGACCAGACGTTGTTTACACGTCATGACAGTGTGTTGGCCTCGTGGGAGTTCTTGGAGCCTGTGTTGGAATACTGGCAGTCGCACACGGAAGATTTGGTGATTTATCCTGCCGGCAGCAGCTCTTTTAAGCAGGCCAGCGATTTGATTGTGTCAGACGGAAGGGCATGGAGAAAATTATAAGATCTTGTAAAAAAAGAAGTTGCAATTTTTTTGTCTTACCTTGATGTTCGTTTGTGTGCTCTTTGTCTGTTAAAATGCACAATTTTTTTGTTTTGATGTCAAATATTGTGAAATAAATATCAATATAAGTTGACATTGGGTAAGTTTTTGTTATAATCCCCATCAATTAAAAATCAGTATGTCAAATATACTGATTTTTCTTTCCATATAAGCAGCCGCATAGAACACGTAAAATGACATTAGGAAGGTTCTTATGATAATGAATCGGAAATGTATTTTAAGATTGTCCCGCTATAAAAATGCCCTCAAGCGGCTCAAAGCATTGGGCTTTGTGAAGGTTTTTTCAGGCAATCTGGCAGATGCGGCCGGGGTGACTTCTTCGCAAGTGCGAAAGGACTTTTCGCTGTTTGGCATTACCGGCAACCGACGGGGCGGGTATAAGGTAGATGAACTCATCAACCGGATTCGAGAGATTTTGGGTAAAAACGAAATACAAAAGGTCGTTATTGTCGGTGTCGGCAACATTGGAAATGCCTTGCTGCATTATAAGGGCTTCGAGGCCGGCGGCATTCATATCGTTGCCGGTTTTGATATTGATCCGGCCAAATACCAGCGGCATGCCGAAGTGCCCATTTTGCCGTTGGACGAATTTCAGTCCTTTGTCCAAGAAAACGACATTAAGGTCGGGATTTTGGCGGTGCCTGACGTGGCGGCTCATCATGTGTCCGAGATTATGATTGCCGCGGGGATCAAAGGGATATTGAACTTTGCTCCCATTCAGCTGCGGGGTGCTGAAGATGTGATTATCAGCAATATCAACCTGGAGGTTGAATTGGAAAATTTGATTTACTTTATCAATGCTGCCGGGAAAACCGGAGTCTTATCGCCGGTAGAAGACGAATAAACAGAACTTCAAGTCGGCGATTGGAACAGGATTTTATACGGCTGAAAATTTTTTTGTGGTGAATTGGTACGCCTTTGAACCGAATCGAATGCGTCTTTGACGTCAGTGATATGAAAAAGCGAACCCTTAAAAACCAGATTCTTACTTCGTTCGCGATCGTGATCGCGGTGCTGAGTGTCAGTACTTTCGCGCTGGGTTTTTATATTGTCAAGACCGATGTTTTTGAGCGGATCCAAACGGAAGTTGAACGCTCTCTAAAAGGAGCACGCACAGTTTATGAGGAGGAAATTCGACGCATCGGGGTCAGTTTTGAAATCGCTGATTTGAACAAGGATCCCCGTGTACTGCGTGAAAAGATGCGTCTGCATTATTTCTACCGTATTCCTTACGCCCAAGCGATTGAGCATCCCAGTGAAATTGTATCGTTTGCTGCTCAGCACGGCCGATCCATCGGGGGCACGCGCGTTATCGGGCCGGACGAATTGGCGACGATGGACCCTGAGATTCGCCGACGCGCCCATATTGAGATCAAACCGACGGTACTGGCCCGCCCGACGAACAAAACTTCGCTGGATTCGGCTATGGCCAAGGAATACGCCATGCCGCTGACAGATTCGGACGGTCATGTTGAGGCGGTTGTTTTTGGTGGACGTATCATCAACCAAGACTATGAATTTGTCGATCACATTCGCCAGCTTGTCTTTGGCGGTGATGAATATCGCGGCCTGCCGGTCGGGACAGTAACGATTTTTCTCGATGACGTGCGGATTTCAACCAACGTGCTGGATGAAAATGGCCGGCGTGCCGTCGGCACGCGGGTCTCAGAGGTGGTCTACAATGAAGTGTTCGGTCATGGTCGGCCGTGGCTTGACAGGGCGATTGTCGTCGGCCATTGGTATATGTCCGCTTATGAGCCGATTATTAACATTAATGATCAGATTATCGGGATTTTATATGTTGGTATTTTGGAAGAACCTTTCCATCACAGAGCCGCCAATTTGCTGCTGGCTTTTTTGGCGATGATTTTGGTGGCATCGATCGTAGCATTTGTGCTGGCTTATATACTGGCCGAGTCGGTGTCGCGACCGTTGACCTTGCTTCTGGAGGGTACGCAGAAATTGTCGCGGGGGGAAGTGGGGCATTTGATCAAGTTGCCTCAATCGAGCGTTAAAGAAATACATCAACTGGCCCAATCGTTTAATGAAATGTCGGTGCGCCTTGAAGAACGCGAGGTGCGACTGCAGGAAAACCATCAAAAACTGGAAGAACTGAACAAAAGCTATCTGGATCTGCTGGGGTTTGTGGCGCATGAACTGAAGGGGTTGTTGTCTTCAACCATGCTGAATGCGTATGCCTTGCGCGACGGCTTTCTGGGGATGATCAATTTCAAACAGAAAAAGGCGGTCGATTCGATTTGTCGCAATCTGGATTATCTGGCGGCCACCGTCACGAAATTTTTGAATCTCAGCCGGATTGAGCGCGGCAATCTGGAAGTCAACAAGACCCGATTTTCTCTCTGGAAAGACGTGTTTGCTCATTCGGTGCAGACATTTTCGAAGCTAATCAATGATAAAAATATGAAAGTCATCAATCACATCGATCCGGAATTGACCGTGGTCGCCGATCCGGATTTAATGTTGATTGTGGCCAACAATTTGATCAATAATGCCGCCAAATACGGTACGGAGGGTGGTCAAATCATCCTCAGCGCTCGCACGGAAGGCCCGATGGTAACTGTTGAGGTGTACAATGACGGGCGTCCTATTTCCGAACAGGAGAGGGCCATGCTGTTTCGGAAATTTTCGCGTCTGAATACGCCCGAAAAGAAGAAAGTCAAGGGAACCGGTCTGGGATTGTATATTACAAAACAGATCATCGAAAGCCACGGTGGCCATATCGAAGTACAGGCTAAAGAGAACGGTAATTCATTTATATTTCAAATTCCTAAGGAGTAACGAACGTGTTAACGCCATTACAAGCAATCAGAAAGAAACGTGCTGAGGCGGTCAACCGCATTATCAGCAAAGGGTATCTGTCCACCAAGCGGGTGTATGTGGGCATGGCGACCTGTGAAATCGCCGCCGGCTCCAAAGAGGTGATGGATGTCTTTCGGCAAGCCATCGCCAATGGCCTGACAGATGTTTATCTGAGCCAGAAAGGCTGTGCGGGTCGCTGCAATCTGGAACCCACCGTCGAAGTGGTCGAGGAAGGAAAGATCCCCGTCAAATACGGCCGGGTTACGCCGCAGCGGGCGAGGGAAATTATTGAGCGACATTTGAAAAAAGGCGAGGTCATTACCGAATGGGTGATCTGATTGAAAGGACAACAGACGTGAAAGAAACAAGGTATAAACTTACACTGTGTGACGGCACATCCTGCATCCGCAATCAATCCAAGCAGGTGGGGCAGGCGCTAGAGGCCGAATTGGAAAAACACGGTCTCAAAGATAGGATTAGCATTCATTTGAGCGGCTGTTTGGGAATGTGCCAAAAGGGGCCGATTCTGATCGTAAATCCCGGCTATATTATCTATGGACGGGTTCAGCCTGAGGATGTGCCGGAGATCGTTGAATCGCATTTGATCCACAATAAAGCGGTCACCCGCCTGATTATCAATGAGGATCATCTTTATAATCGATTTTTCCGTATCTTCGGCGATGTGGATTTCTTTGGTAAACAGATGCGCATCGCGCTTCGCAATTGCGGCATCATTGATCCGGAAAACATCGATGATTATTTGTCGCTGCGCGGCTATGAGGCGTTGGCCAAGGTGCTGGAGACCATGACGCCCAAAGCGGTGATTGAGGAAGTAAAGAAAAGCGGACTGCGCGGCCGCGGCGGCGCGGGATTCCCGACCGGTTTGAAGTGGGAATTTACGGCCAACCAGCCTTCTGATGAAAAGTTTGTGATCTGCAACGCCGACGAAGGCGACCCCGGCGCGTTTATGGATCGCAGCGCCATCGAAGGCGACCCGCATACCGTGCTGGAAGGAATGCTCATCGGCGGCTATGCCATCGGTGCTCGCAAAGGCATTATTTATATTCGTGCCGAGTATCCGCTGGCGATCAAACGACTGGAAAAGGCCATTGCCGCGGCACGCGAGCAGGGATTGATCGGTGAGAAAATCCTCGGTACAGATTTTTCATTTGACATCGAGATTCGTTTGGGAGCAGGTGCGTTTGTCTGCGGTGAGGAGACGGCCCTGATTCACTCGATTGAAGGCCAGCGCGGCATGCCGCGTCCCCGTCCGCCGTATCCGTCGGTTCGCGGGCTGTTCGGCAAACCTACACTGATTAACAATGTCGAGACGTGGGCCAATATCCCTGTCGTTCTTCTGGACGGTGCCGAATGGTTTAGCACTATCGGCACCAAAACCAGCAAAGGCACAAAAGTGTTCGCCGTGGCCGGCAGGGTCCGTAACACCGGTTTGATCGAAGTGCCCATGGGCACGACCCTGCGGGAAATTATCTATGACATTTGCGGCGGCATTCCCAACAATAGACGATTCAAGGCAGTTCAGACCGGCGGCCCCAGCGGCGGGTGTCTGCCCGAGCAATATCTCGATACCG
>JAAYQH010000214.1 GCA_012519365.1 Planctomycetota bacterium
CCAACTGGGCCAGGGTCTTGTCCTCCCGCAGGGCTGCCCGCACGACACGGGCCTTGAATTCCGCCGAAAACTGTCGTCTTTTTGATGTCATTGTTTCGAGTTCCTTTCTGGGCTTTTCGCTCCAGTATACCCGAAAACAACTCCACCTTAAACCCCTGTCCAGTTTTTGGGGACACGCTTACAGATCCCTCCTCCTCCGTTCGGCTTTTTCGGCCAAAAACCCCGTTTTTGCTCTCAAGAACGGGGTTTTTTGTTTCCCTTGCAGAGTATCTTGAGACTGTCAAGAATTTTTCACACTTTCGTTATCGGTTTTTCATTAGTGGAGGGTTTTCCCTATGTCGTTTGGCCGTATTTGGCAAGCACATTACAGGTTTTTGGGCATTTGACCGATATAATTCAGCATGCACGTTTGAATGCAGGCGTCTGAGACGATATGGGAAGGACAAAAAATGGGCAAAAAAAGAGCGATTTGGATATCTGTAGTGAACGTGGCGATTTTGGCCGCGGTTTTTGCGGGGATTATCTCAACGGTTCGGGCGGCCGGTCGCGATCGGGATTATATCGTCGCCGTTGAGCCGCAAAAAAGCGATACCGTGCGGATGATCGAGGCCTACGAGCGACTCAGCAGCCAATATCTGACGCTCGTGCAGCAAAATCTAGTGCAGATGGCCTCGACCGATCGCGACATCCTGGACAAACTGGCCGCGATTGAGAAGAAACTTGACGCCCTGTCTGTGCGCCTGGATCGGCTGGTTGCGACTGGGCACACGGCGCCCTCATCGGCCGTAGAGCAGGAGAACTGACAGCCAATGCTTTTGGGTTGCCTTAAGGCGATCATCACGCTGCTTGTGGTGGTAGATCCCATCGGGAACATTCCGGCTTTTCTGGCAGCGACGGATCGCTTTACGCCGGCCCAGCGACATCGCGCCTATACGCTGTCGGTGGTGGTGTCGTTTGCAATCCTTCTGATTTTTGCATGTCTGGGGCAATTTATTTTGGATTATGTCTTTCAGATCAAGATCGCCGACATCCGAATCGCCGGCGGCATTTTGCTGCTGATCATCACCATCCGCGGGCTTTTTAATGAAGACCAAACCTCCCAGACAACCCACGGTACTGCATCGGTAGAACAAATTGCGTGTGTGCCGTTGGCCTGTCCGCTGTTGGCCGGGCCTGGGGCGATGGTCACCAGCCTGACTGTTTGGCAAAACCCCCACGCCGGACCGCTGGCAGCAATCATTGCGATCGGGGTGGTGCTGGCGGTGTTTTGGGGGATGATGCATTACATCGACGCCATCAGTCGCGTGCTGGGCAACCTCGTCATCACGGCGGCTTCGAAGGTGATGCTTGTGTTTGTCGGGGCTATCGGCGTGAACATGGCCCTGCAGGGCATTTTATTCTATTTTTCGAACCCCCCGCAAGCCCTTTAGCCGGTGTCCGGCCCTTTCTCTAAAACGGCGGCTATCTCAAGGCGGGTGAACCTGTCGAAATGGCAGAAAAGCGATTGTTGATTCATTTCTATAACTTCTTTTATTTCATAGTGTTACACACAATTTGCCGCCGTTGGCACGTAGTTTGCAAGCCGGATAAGGTGGAATGGAACGAAATACAAACGGAACTATTGTTTAAGAAATGGAGGTGATTGCTATGCTGCTCAGTAAACGCTATCCATTCTGGGACATCGAGCGAACACTCGAGGAGATGAACCGTGTGTTTGATGTGTTCAGCGGGCCGGTTGGGCTTCGCAGCATGCCGGTCGGAACGTTTCCGGCGTTGAACGTCTATGACGCCGGGGACAAACTGGTTGTCACGGCCGAGATGCCGGGCGTGGACCCCAAGGACATTGACCTGAACGTGGTAGAGAACAACCTGACCATCAGCGGCAAGCGTGACGCCGCACCGGAAGACCAGCAGGTGCAGTACTATCGGCGCGAGCGGTTCTCCGGCCAGTTCAGCCGGTCGATCTCCCTGGCTGAAAAGGTCAACCCCGACGCGGTCAAGGCCACATACAAGAACGGCATCCTGACGATTGAACTGCCCAAAGCTCAAGAAGCCAAACCGCGAAGCATCAAGATCAAGGCCGAGTAACAGGTGCCGGTGCGTTGTTATGGGTTTTCGTCAACGTTCGTACAGGAGGTGATTATTATGGCAGAAAAAGAACTGACCAAAAAAACACAGGCGGATGTGACCCGGCGTCAGCGGCCGGAAGAGCGGCCTATCTTTGTCCCTGCCGCCGATATTTGGGAGACCGATGACGCGATTACCCTGAAACTGGATATGCCCGGCGTTGGACCGGATGATGTCGAGGTGAACGTACAGCGCGGCACATTGCGGGTGCGCGGCACGGTCAAGGCTGAAACACCCGAGACAGTTCTTTACGCCGAACAGCGGATCGGCGATTTTGAGCGGGAATTTGCGATCAGCGAGGATCTGGACACCGACAAGATTACCGCCACGATGAACGCAGGGGTGTTAACGCTGACCATCGGCAAGGCAGACAAAGTCAAGCCGCGAAAGATTACCGTTTCCGCCGAATAACCGAATCAAATCCTCGGTTTCTTTGCAGCCGTTCCCACGTCGGGAGCGGCTTTTTTTGCGCGTTGTTGAGCTGTTCCCCTGCTCCGCTGCGCGGCTATTTACCGGGTCTGTCTGCCGGCTGATAGATGCGGACGTAGTCGATTTTATACTGGACAGGAAACGGCGTTTGGGAGGGGTCGCCACCCTGTGTACCGCCGATGGCCAGGTTCAGCAGCAGATAATGCGGCTGGCGAAACGGATTAAAACCATCAGCGTAGGTGGCCGGTCGGATGTCGACCTCGTTGAGCAGGATGTCATCAACATAGAGCGTGATGGTATTTTCGTCCCAGTCCATTCGCCAGACGTGAAAGGCCTCGGCCCAGCGGGGGTTGCCGGTTTTTTCGATCAACTCGGCCAGCGGCGTCTTGCTGTCCTGCCAGTGTGTGCCGTAGGGGAGCTGCTGATCCCACCAGCAGACGTTGGCCAAAATCATCCCTCGGTAGTACTCCATGATGTCAATTTCGCCGCATCGGGGCCATCGCCGTTGGGTGCCGAGCGTCCAGATGGCCGGCCAAAGGCCGTCGGCGGCGGTGATTTTGGCGCGAATCTCGAACCGGCCGTATTGCCAACTGTGCTTTCCTCGGGTCAGGACGCTGGCGGAGGTGTATTCAATTGTCTTTCGCCGCTGGCCCCAGGTGCGGCCGTTCGGGTCATAGGCGGGGTTGGGCTTGATTTCGCGGCGACCTTCAATAATCAGCAGGCCGTCTTTACAAAAGGCGTTTTCCGGCTGATACCACTGGAGTTCCTGATTTCGCACAAAGCCGTGCTCATAGCCCCAGTGGTTGGGGTCGGCTCGGCCATCGGTGTCGAATTCATCATGCCAGACCATCTCCCAGCCCGGATAGTGCGGCAGGGCTTGATTGTCTTTTTCTGCGGGAACACCGGCTGCGCCGATGATCAAAATCAGTCCCATCGTAATGAGGGTGGTGTTCATCATTTCTCCGTTTCAAAATCATGACTCTGTGGGCCAACCTGTAACCCGTTTTTATCGTCCCAACCCGGCGGTTGGTTCTTTGCGTGTCCGGCTTATCGGCCGGGTGCATACGCCCGGCTATTTGACGTTCGTCGTCCGTTCGGGGCCTTCTGCCGGCTTGGGCTGATTATAACAAAATCAAAGAGTAAGGATAAAATGCAAAATCACAACAGAAAATTCAAAAAAAGGCCGTTTTCGGTTGCGGCGGGTGCGGTATTTGCGTTACAGTTGAATTTTTCATTTGCTTGGGGTATAAAAGCCCAATTTCGCAACAGAACAAGATGGTTTTAAGGTAAACCTATGATAGAAGTATCGGAATTGCGTGCCGCGTTGACGGCGCTGGAGGCCCGAGTCGCTGAGATTCGGGACTGGCTTTGACTTGCCGGCCAAGCAGTCGGTCCGTCAAGAATTGGAGCAGGTCATGGCCGAGCCGGGCGTTTGGGACAATCCGGATAAGGCCCGGGATATTGTTGCGCAACTCAGTGCACTCAAAGCCGTTATCGAGCCGGTGAACAAACTGGGAAAAGCGGTCGCCGATGCGATAGATTTGTTTGCGCTGGCCGAAGAGGAAAACGACAAGCAGACCCTTGAATCCATCCAAGCGGAGCTGGAGAATCTGCAAAAAGAGTGCGACCGTATCGAGATTACGGGAATGCTGAGCGGTCCGGACGATATGCGAAGTTGCTTTTTCAGCATACACGCCGGGGCCGGCGGCACGGAAAGCTGCGACTGGGCGGCAATGCTGTTGCGGATGTACACGCGATATTTTGACGAAAACGGTTTTTCCTATGAACAAATGGACATTACACCCGGCGAAGAGGCCGGCATCCGCTCGGTGACGCTACGGGTCAGCGGGCCGTTTGCATTTGGCAAACTGTCCTGCGAGGTTGGTGTGCATCGTCTTGTGCGGATCAGCCCGTTCGATTCGCAGGGGCGGCGTCACACAAGTTTTGTCGCGGTGGATGCGATCCCCGAATACGACGAGGATGTCGAAATCGAGATTAAAGACGACGACCTTCGGATTGATACCTATCGGGCCGGCGGCGCGGGCGGCCAGCACGTCAACAAGACCAGCTCGGCCGTGCGAATTACTCATATTCCGACCGGAATTGTCGTACAGTGCCAAAACGACCGCAGTCAGCACAAGAACCGTGCCGAGGCGATGCGGATGCTCAAAAGCCGATTGTATATGCTCGAACAGCAAAAACGTGATGCCGAATTGGCCAAATTGTACAGCAGCAAAGGCGAGATTGCCTGGGGCAACCAGATTCGCAGTTATGTGCTTCAACCCTACCAGATGGTCAAAGACCATCGCACCGACTATCAGACGGGTAACGTCGAGGCCGTATTGGACGGGGCTATCGAGCCGTTTATCGAAAGTTATCTGCGTTATCGGGCGGAAAAGAAAAATAAGGCCAAAAAATAGCCCGGCAGGATCGGCGTTGAAGATATTTTTAGGCCAAATTTTGCGTTGCGGGGTGCATTTAGCAGGTTTTTGATTCATTTTTTCCCCAAAAATGCCGAAAAATTGACTGCTGTGCAAAAAAATGTGGGCATTCTGCCAAATGGAACGTACAATTTAACTATGTTCGAAGAAATTGATGGCATCCAGTCAGAAATCAACAAGCTCAATCGCCTGTGCGACGATTCGCTCGGCGCGGCGTTCGCGTCGGAACCGGCCGATGACAAGACGCGGCGGTGGGAGCGGCTGGGGGTATTTATTCTTAAACTGCTGGATGGCGTGTTGGAACGGCGGTATATTTTACGGCTGGAAAAGTGGCTTTTGGCCGATGCAGAGGCGCGGCGCTACTACGTTGATTTTATGCTATTGACCGCCCTACTGCATTTGTATTACCATCCGGATCGTTATAAAAAAACAGGGTTGGCCGACCCCGTCAAGCCGTAATGTCATCGAATCAACTTGCTGAGCGTTTTGAAGTGGGGATGTTCGGCGGTTCGCAACAGCTCAAACAGAAACATTTCCGTGGAACTGATGATCGCGCCGGCCGCGGCCAGACGAGCAAGTCCGATCTGTGTATTGTCCGGCTTGCGTGAGGCGACGGCGTCGGCGATGATATGCACATAAAGCCCTTGTTGCATCAAATCCATCGCGGTTTGAAAGACGCAGACGTGTGTTTCGATGCCGCACAAAATCGCTGTTTCGACATTCAGATGTTCCAATCGGGCCGAAAAATCAGGGTGTGCACAACAGCTAAAGCACTGTTTGTTGATTGGTTCGATATCGGAAAGATGCATTCGCAACGGTTCGACCGTCGGGCCAATGCCCTGGGGGTATTGCTGGCACCATAAGAGCGGTATATTCAGGGTGCGGGCGATTTGCACGAGGATCGCACAGTTGGACACCATCTTCGCTGATTCGTGCATTACCGCCGCCAGCTTTTCCTGGACATCAATCACAACCAAACACGACTTGTCGGCATTGACCATCCTCAACACTCCATTTTGTCGAGAATTGAGCAATTATTGGACAAAAATGAAACTGAATAACATTTTAAGTCGTGAAACCTAAATCTAAAAACAGATTCTGAATTTTCAATTCGCACTTTCTTCCGGCTTGCATACCTCGATTAACAATTGTACGTGAGGCTGCGTCGTTGTGGTCCTGGCTTGGGGCTGGTCGGGCCAGGCCAATATCGGTTGAGGAATCGGCAGGTTTTCGAGGGTAACGTCCGAGTCCTCGGCTAAGGCCAGTTGGCCGGCGGCCTGATTTAGCGGCGGATTGTTTGAGGCGTATTGGCGTGCCATCGAACGCAACGGCATTTTGTCCGTCTGGCGAACGAGCATTTGAATTTGTTCGGGACGAATGTGGGGTATCGTAATCTTGCGCTGGGCCGAGTCGCTGTCGTGAAGCGTCAGACGGCTGTCGAGAATTTGCCTCCAGAGTGGTTTGATCGATTCGATAAAGCTTGCCAATGTCTCCGTGGGGCAGTCTATCTGAAAGGTGACCTTCTCGGCGGTACGATTGGGAATCGTTTGGTGCTCCAGTGAAAGCAGGAATATTTGTTTTTCGATTGATTGGGCTGTCAGTATGGGCCGTTCCGTGGTCAGCACAAGCACGCCGTCAAACGGCAGTGCCGCCGGAGCAACGGGCGCAGGGGGCGCGTCTTCTTGGGCGGCCTGGACAGTGGTATCGTCCTCGAGCAGCGAACGGGCTGTGGTGCGCTGGGGGGGTTGGTCTGTAACGGGTATGACGATTTGCCAAAGGACATAGCCCAACAGCGCCATCGGCAGCAGGAGCATCGCCGCGGCAGCCGTGATTCGACGGCGCAGCAACGCGGCCCGATTCAGCAAGCCGTAGGTGTTCCTTTGCTCGAGGAGGAGGTTTCGTTCAATCTGGGACTTGATGTCGTCCAGCAGGGTCGGCGGCGCCGTCTCAATCGGCAGAGCGCTGAGCAATTGCCGCTGGCGTCGAAGATGGCTTAGCTGTTCGGCCAATTCCGGCTGATTCTGCAACAGCCGTTTCAGTTCTGTTTGCTGGCGCGGGGTCAGCGCATCATCAATATACGCGCTGAACAATTCGTCTATTTCTGTTTTAGAATCGTTATTCATCATGTCAACACCGTTTCAAGAATCTCACGCAACATTGCACGGGCTCGGCTCAGTCGGCTTTTGACAGTGCCTAACTCAAGCCCCAGCACCTGGGCAATCTGATTGTAAGACATTTTCTCAATATCGCGAAGAACAAGCACCACGCGGTGATCCTCGTCGAGTCGGCTGATGGCCTCGGTTAACAACGCGATGACTTCTTTGCGCTGGGCCAGGCGGGCCGGGTCCTCGGCGGCCATATCCACCGGCATCGGCATTCCTCTGTCCAGGGACTGCGAGGCCACTTTGAAACGCCGACGGCAAAAATTAATCGCCTCGTTGCAGGCCACACGAAACAGCCAGGTATAAAACGAGCTTTTTCCGCGAAAATCGGTTATGTTCTCCAATACTTTGACAAATGTATCCTGCGTAAGTTCCGCGGCATCGTCGGAATTGTTACAGATTTTTAGAATTGTATTATATACCCTATCTTGATACCTAACAATTAGACGACTCATAGCCTCTGAATCCCCTCGCTGGCATTGCTTGACGAGGGTTTCATCATCGAGCCGGAGTTGTTTTGATTTCCAATTCACGTTTTCAGGGTCTGTTATATATAAATACCTATGATTATTTTGTTGGTCGGAGGATACGGCTCTGCGGGGACGCAACCGCCAGCGCCGATCGGCCATCGGAGCAGAAGCCGGATAGCCCTCTGTGGCTGTCCGGCGTTCCTGATCGGTCTTCTGCTTGGATGCCCAAAGCGATAAATCCCAGCCCGAAAAGCGGGC
>JAAYQH010000215.1 GCA_012519365.1 Planctomycetota bacterium
CCGCCGATTCGATCTGTCTGTATGCGTATGACAAGCCTGTCTTCGTGGTGGATGCTTATACCGCGCGGATTTTTGGGCGGCACGGGATGATCTGGCCGCAAGCCGGTTATGAAGAGATCCGGGAGTATGTAGAATCCAATCTGCCTCGTGACGTGCAGATGTATAACGAGTTTCACGCCCTGCTGGTGCGGCTGGGGAAAGAGTACTGCAAGCCCAAACCGCTCTGTTCGGGCTGCCCGCTGGAAGAGTTGCCGCGGGAGCTATAGTTTGACTTGAGAATGTTAGAATAAGCCCTGGATTTTCCCGGTGTTAACATCGACATCGATACGGCGGTAGGCGGGGTTGGAACCGGTGCCTGGCATGAGTTTGATATCGCCGGCAATAGGCACCACATAGCCGGCCCCGCCATAAACCATCACATCCTGAATGGGCAATTCCCAGCCGGTGGGTCGGCCTTTCCAATCCGGGTCATGGGACAGGCTCAGGTGCGTTTTGGCCATGCAAATCCCCAACCCGCGCAGATTCGGATCGGCGTCGATGCTGCGAATTTTGGCAAGGGCTTTGTCGGTATAAGTGACCCCTTTTGCGCCGTAAATGGTGGCGGCCAGTCGTTCGATTCGCTCTTTGACCGGCATTTGAAGATCATAAAGATAGCGGAAGTGCGGCTCCTGGCGGGTAACGTCAAGGACTTTTTCGGCCAGTTCAATCGCCCCAGCTCCGCCCCTGAGCCAATGGTCCGACAGTGCGGCCTCGGCGCCGTGCTGTTCAGCAATCTTCCGGACGAGGGCCAACTCGGCGGGGGAATCGGTATGAAAGGCGTTGAGGCAGACAATGGGACGAACGCCTGATTTCTGGACAATCTCGATATGGGCGATGAGGTTTTCGCATCCTTTTTCGAGCAGTTCAAGATTTTCTGTTTTGTACACCTGCGGCAATAGAGCGCCAGGTTTGACGGCCGGACCGCCGCCGTGCATCTTGAGGGCGCGAATGGTGGCGACAATGACGACGGCATGGGGTTTTAGGCCGGAGAGGCGGCATTTGAGATTCCAAAACTTTTCGTATCCGATGTCGGCGCCGAAGCCGCTTTCCGTCACGACGTAGTCCGATAATTTGGCAGCGAGCACATCAGCGATAACACTGCTTTGGCCGATGGAAATGTTGGCAAAGGGGCCGGCATGGACGAATATCGGCTGGCCTTCGAGGGTCTGGACGAGGTTGGGGTTGACCGCATCGACCATCCAGGCCGTCATCGCGCCATCGACTTCGAGGTCGGCGGTGGTGACGGAGTTTCCGTTTTTGTCATAGGCCACGATAATTTTGGCCATTCGACGCCGCAAGTCGGCCAGGCTGGTGGAAACAGCCAGAATCGCCATCACTTCGCTGGAGACAGAAATCTGTGCACCGGATTCCATCTCTACGCCATCCATTTTCCCGCCTTTGCCGATGGTGATGTGGCGCAGGGCCTGGGCACAAAAGTCAATTGCCCATTTGAGTTGTACATTGTCGGGATTGATATTGAGCCGTCTCAGGCCGAGGCGGGCCAGTCGGTCATCGTCGTAATTTCGCTCGTGCTGCATACGGGCGGTCAGTGCGACCATCGCGAGATTATTGGCGTTGGTAACGGAATCGATATCGCCGGTCAGGCGAATCGAAAACGGGCCCATGGGGATGCATTGGCTCAGGCCGCCGCCTGCGGCGGAGCCTTTGATGTTGAACGTCGGGCCGCCGCTGGGTTGGCGGATACAGCCGACCACCCGCTTGCCCAAGCGTCCCAGCCCCTGGACCAAGCCGATGGTGGTGGTGGTTTTGCCTTCGCCGAGGGGTGTGGGGGTGATGGCCGTAACATCGATATAGCGGCCGTTCGGGGCATCGTGGAGCCGGTGCATAATTTTGGCATAATCCAGTTTGGCCAGTTTTTCGCCATAGGGCAACAATTCGCCGGGGGCCAGCCCCAATTGTTCGGCCAATTGATCAAGGGGGCGCATCTGTTCTTCGGCAGCCTCGGCAATCTGCCAGTCCTTCATCGTCAGCGGGTCCAATGTTGCCATTGCTTGGTCTTTCTTCTTAGCGGCGCATTGTCACTCTGGTTTGTCATTTACACAACGTTCTAACGGTCATTACCGGCGATTTTCAGCATTTGTTGGGCTGTTGTGTTATTATCGTCCGGAGCGGGGGTGTTCGATATCAACGATACTCTGTTTTTTTGCACTTTTCTGCTGAAAAGTACCAAAAATCAGCGTAGTAGAAAAGGAGTTTCGGGAAAAAACTTTGGATGGGGTTTTGTATGTCTTTAATTGCGGTGTCAATGGGCCGCTCAAAAGGACAGTTTTTTTTGAATTGAGTGGGGTTGGGGCTTGCATTTGAGTCAAAAGTTTGTGAAAATGATGTAAATATGGAAATTACAAACGGAACTGAAAGGATATCAGAACGAAGGGTTGCTATGGAACGAGAACGTGATCCGGCAACGATTGAGTTGCTCAAGAACCTTCGAGCCAGGCTGTTATCCGAAAATATTTCGGTGGCCCGGGTGGCGGCCTATAATCTGTCTTGGCTTCAGGAGGATGGTCTGACGCTGTTAAAAGAGGCGTTGTTCGGGGATTATCCGAAGACCGCCAAGAAGGCCGCGGCGTATGGTTTGCGCAATATGAAGGGCCGGATGAAAAAAATGGCCATTGAGGTCCTTCAGCAGGGTCGCGAAAGTTCCGATGAGGTAACGCGTGAGGCCTGCGCCAAGTCGCTGTACCTGATGGAGAACAAGCCCAAACGCAAAATGAAAAAACAGTCCCCCCACTCAGCCAAGGCGCGGCGTAAAATCAAGGAAGTCCCGTCTAAAGATATGAAACAAAAACGACGGTTTAACAGAAAACCGTTTAACCGGTAAAAAGTGCCGGTTGAATGGCCGCCGCGTAGCAGGTTTTTGATGGATCGCATGGCTCTGACGTTTCAATCTATTTGCAGCAGCAGTTCCGGAAATTGTATCACCGTGAGCAGTCCAGGCACGCGTTTGGTCATTGATTGCGGACTGAGCTCGATGCGGCGTACTCGCCAGATATTGTCCCTTCTGGGTCAGGAAATGGCGATTTCGTCGATCTTACTGACCCATACGCACAGCGACCACATTGCCTATTATCCGCTGCGAGTTCTTGAGGAGATGAATCTGCCGATTCGGCTGCATGAGGCGTGTGTGGGGCCGCTGCAGGAGAGGCACTATAACGGGCGACGCTTTGACTCGCTGCGGCTCAGACCGTTTGGCGATGAGGGGTTTGAAGTGGGCGACTTTTGGGTTCGGCCGTTTGAGGTGGCTCATCAGCCGCACTGTGCGACATTCGGATTTGAAATTCACGGGGAGGAAAAAAAAATCGCCATTGCAACCGATTTGTGCGAATGGGAGAGGCAGCTGGAACATTTTGTCGATGCGGATTTTATCTTTGTCGAATCCAATCACGATCTGGGGTTGCTTCGGGAGCGTTATAATCCGAATAGTCGGTATCATCTGCCCAACCCCCAGGCCGCCAAGCTGCTTAAGGCCGTTATCCGTGAAAGCAAAAAGCCGCCGCGGCAGGTGATGCTTGGGCATCTGAGCAGTCAACGCAATACACCTCGGCTGGCTGTTTGTGAAACAGCCCGGGCCTTTGAACGGGCCGGGGGCACGATGCCGTTTGCCCTGTCGGCTGCACCGCTGAAATCGGCCTCGGGTGTGATAAGGATTTGACCGATGTCTGAGCAGAGCCGCCCGATTGCCGCACCGATTGCGTATGTACGATCCAACCGCGCCCGCCGGCTGCGGATCACCATCACGCCGACCCCGCAGGTGCGGGTGACGCTGCCGTCGCGTGTGAGCATGGACGAGGCCCGGCGTTTTGTCGCGGCTAAACAGGCGTGGATCGAAAAACACCTGCACCGGTTTGCCCGACAACGGCAGCAGGCGTGCCAAATGCCGCGGCCGAACATGTCAGAGGAGGATTTAATTACGGCGCAAGAGGCATTGTTCAGCCGTCTTCGTGCCTTCTCCGAGCAGCACAAGCTGCCCTACAACCGGGCGGTGTTTCGCTGTCAAAAAACACGCTGGGCAAGCTGCTCGTCTTTGAACAATATCAATCTGAATATCCATATGGTATTTCTGCCGCATCATTTGCAGGATTACATCCTCCTGCATGAGTTGGCCCACATCCGCCACAAAAACCACAGCCGAGCCTTTTGGGCCGAGTTGGATCGTCTGTGCGGCTGTGATGCCAAAACGCTGGCCGCTGAACTGAGAAATCACACCCTCGTGATTGTCCCATAATCTTGGGCGACCGGTCTTGTTTCATCTTCCTTGACGGGTTTTGTTTGCTTAAAAAAGCCTATTCCATCAGCCAGTTTTCAATCATGATGAGCAAGTCGAGCCCATCGACGATGCCGTCGCCGTTGGGCGGGGCGATGTCGGCAGAAGGCACCGCCGGCGCAC
>JAAYQH010000216.1 GCA_012519365.1 Planctomycetota bacterium
GGCAACATCAACGGCAACATTCGCTTCGGCGGCTCACGAAATACACGGGTCGCGCTGCATGAAATCGCCCATACCCTCGGTGTTGGCACCCATTGGAATTGGCATGTCAACGGCCCTTACACCACCGCTCAAATCCGGCAATTTGACGGCCCCGGCGCGTGGCTGTCAGGCGACAGCACCCATTTTTGGCCCTATGGGCTCAATTATGACAACGAGGACGGATTCATCAATCGCATCCGTCATATCCGAATGGTCGCTGCCCTCGTCTGTGATATGGGAATGTTGGGCATCGCGCAAGAGCCTGCCCCCCAGACCGCCGCGCTGGGCGGTACCGCCGTATTTCAAGTGCAGGCCGCAAACGCCCAGACCTATCAATGGTACAAGGAGGGAAACTCATCCCCCTTGACCAATAGCGGCAAAATCGCCGGGGCCACCACACCTACCCTTCAGATCAGAAACATCGACAGGACCGACGAAGGCCGGTACTATTGCAGGGTTACACAATCAGGCTCTTCGCCGCTGAACTCCCGCCCGGCCCGCTTGACCACAGAACGGCTAATCGCCCAATGGACCTTTAACGGCTCTGTCAACGATGCGTTGGGCACCTTCCACGGCACGCCGGTCGGCTCCCCCTCCTACAGTGACGGCCCATTCGCTCAGGCCATCGTCCTCAATGGAACAAGCGACTATGTGGTCCTTCCGACCGAGGTCGCCGATGCCGTCTTTACCGTCACCGCCTGGGTTCGCTGGGACGGCGGCAATCCCTGGCAGCGCATCTTCGATTTTGGCACAAGTACATCGCAATATATGTTTCTGACGCCCCGTTCCGGCGCCAACACACTGCGATTCGCAATCAAGTCCGGCGTAAAGTACCAAAGCGACGAGCAAATCCTCGAAACCGCCGTCTTGCCGGTCGGTCAGTGGGTTCACGTCGCGGTAACGCTGGACGGCAATACCGCCACCCTCTATGTGGACGGCGAACCGGTCGATGTCAATGCCAACGTAACCAACAGCCCCTTTGATTTTAGTGCCAACAGAAATTATATCGGCAAAAGCCAATTTAGTGCCGATCCTCTCTTTAAGGGACGCATCGATGATTTTCGCATTTACAGTTACCCCCTCTCGGCCTTAGAAGTCCGCCAAGTCGCATTCGGAACGGGCTTAGTCCCGTGGGGCGGTCAACCGCATCCCGTGCCGGGCCTGATTCAAGCCGAGCATTTTGATTACGGCGGACAGGATGTCGCCTATAATGACCAGACCTCGACCAATCTCGGCGGCCAATTCCGCACCGCTGAAAGCGTTGATATCTTCGCCCTTTCAACCGCAGGATTTGCCGTCGGAGACATTCAAGATGGCGAATGGCTGAAATACACCGTCACCTGCACCGCCGCCCAGACGGAAGTCTTTGCCCGCGTCGCCTCCACACAGGCCGGCGGACAGATTCATTTCCTGCTGGATGACCAGTGGATAGCAACCCTTGAGGTGCCCAACACCGGTTCACTGACCACCTGGCAGACCATTTCAGCCCCGTCTTTACCGCTGCCGGAGCGAGAAAACGCCATCCTGACGGTTGAATTCTCAGGCACGGGGTTTCAACTTGACTGGTTCCACTTTACAAGTCGGATGCCCTACGGGGCAAGTCCTCACGCGATTCCCGGCCGGATTGAATTTGAGGATTACGACATCGGCGGCCAGTTCATTTCCTTTTACGACCGCACCGATACCAACGGCTATCGGCAATACCGCCCCGATGAACC
>JAAYQH010000217.1 GCA_012519365.1 Planctomycetota bacterium
ATCTGGGGATGGCTGCCGGCGTTGCTGTGGGTGACGATCGGCTGTGTCCTGATGGGGGCAGTGCATGACTTCGGCACGCTGGTCGTCTCGCTGCGTAATGAGGGTAAGAGCGTTTCCGAGATCGCCGCACGGTACATCAATCCGAGGGTGCGTCTGATCTTTTTTCTGATCGTTTTCTTCGCCCTTCTGATTATTATTGCCATTTTCGGCATCGTCATTGCGACGGTCTTTAAGCTTTACCCTCAGTCGGTCGCGGCGGTCTGGCTGCAAATCCCCATTGCCATTGGCCTAGGCTGGATGGTCTATAAGAAAAACACCAACGTTCTGCTGGCCACGGTCATCGCCGTTGTTCTTATGTACGGCGCGGTAGCGCTGGGGGCCTGGAACGAGCAGGCCGGGCTTTTCCCCACGCAATTTCCCGAAACAGGGGCGATCCCCCCCACCGGGATGTGGATGATACTGCTGCTGATTTACGCGTTCTTTGCGTCTACCCTGCCGGTGACGATGCTGCTTCAGCCGCGCGATTACATCAACGCCTGGCAGTTGTTTATTATCATGGCGATGCTGGCTGCCGGCATAACCGTCACGGCCTTCACCCGGCCGGAGTTTGAACTGATTGCTCCGGCCATCCACACCGCCGGCGCCGATGCCCCGCCGTTAGTGCCGATGATGTTTGTAATTATCGCTTGCGGCGCCATCAGCGGCTTCCATTCGCTTGTGGCCAGCGGCACCAGCACCAAACAATTGGCCAGGGAACCGGATGCCCAATTTGTTGGCTATGGCTCCATGCTGGTTGAAGGGGGCCTGGCGGTTCTGGTGATCTTGTGCATTGCCGGCGGGCTGAGCCTGGGCATCGGGCAAATGGACGGACAGCAGGCCTGGCAGTATTATTACAGTTCGTGGATGGGTGAAAAGGGACTGGGCGACAATCTGGCGCCGGTTATCAGCGGTGCAACCAATGTGATGGCTTCACTGGGCATCCCGCAAACTCTTGGCTTTGCGTTGATGGGTGTATTCGTGGCCTCATTTGCCGGCACTACGCTTGATACGGCTGTCAGGCTGCAACGCTATGTCATCGGCGAATTGGCGGAGGATTGCAAAGTGCCTGCGCTGACAAATCGCTGGACGGCGACCACCGTGGCGGTCGTTTCGGCCGCGGCGCTGGCCTTTATCAAAACCGAAGGCGGGCATCTCTCGTTCGGGGCCGACGCCACCGGTGCCAAGGTGTTGTGGCCGTTGTTCGGCACCGTCAATCAGTTGTTGGCGGCGCTGGCCCTGCTGGTAGTTACGATGTACCTCAGACGCAAAGGCGGACTGGGTTATTGGGTAACCGCCCTTCCCTGTCTGGCGATGATTGTGTTGACCGGCTGGGCAATGCTCCTTAATGAAATCGACTACCTCCATAAGCAAAATCACCTGTTGGCCTTAGTCGGAGGTATTGTATTGGTCCTGGCGGCGTGGATGACCGTAGAGACTGTCATAGTATTCTGTAAAAAGCAAACAGTCCCCGCCTCATCGTCCGATCGCCCGATTGCCGGTGACGGCGGCAAACCCGCCTCGGCTTGATCAGCCGCCTGTAGAGGACGGTGTCAGGGGAACCAGCTTAATCACTGCGGTTTTGGGAGCTGTAGCCTCGATCTGGTTTTTGCGGACGAATTCCCGCGGGAAGTTAAAGATGACCTCGCGCGGCGGGATCTCGCCCAGCGCGGCATCTTCCTCGCGAATTTCGATCAGCAAATGGTATCGCATCCGCCGATACGCCTCATAAGCTTCCTCGGTTGCGCGAATGTGAATGGTTCGCAGGTCGCTTTCATTTTCAATTTGAACACGAAATCGCGACGGAATGGTTGAAGTGCGACTGTAGATAAAGCCGATGCTTTGCGGCTGAAACGGATATTCGTTGAGCAGCTCGGTGGTCGGCAGCGAAATGCGCACCTCCTGGTCGGCAAAACGCCGCGGACCGGTCGGCCCCAAATCTACATACGGCCGCTGGCGAATCGGATTTTGCCGAGCTGCGGCGATCTGCTGAGCGGTCAGACGAATGTAGGCCGGGCCCGTATAATCCGGTCGCACATACATTTGAACCTGGCCGGGCTGGACGTCAGCCGCCGCCAGCGGGGAGCCATTTTCATCTACACACTGAACGACCAATTGTTTCGGCACCAACACCTCCACATTGACCGTTACCCGCGGTGGCTCGCAGGCCTCAAGGGTCAATGCCAGCTCACGCGCGGTGGGACTTTGCCGAATAAAATCCATCAAATCCAGGCTGTACGTGCCTGTTGAGGTATGGCCGTAATCCTGCGGCATATAATAATAGACCAGCTTTTCCTGAAGCGGATCCATGTGGGCTGTCCGGTATCGCCGTTCGATCTGACTGACTTTTGTGGGGGGGCCCTTGAATGTCAGCTTGACGGGAAAAGAACTCTGCCCTTCAAACTGCACGAGGTACTCTGGCCCGGCTGCCGGCGATACTTCGATCGTCACCCACAGCGAAATCTGTCGCTCAACGGACAAATACGCCCATGTCCAGATCAGCAGGGTTAAAAAGATAACCGCCGCGAATTTTTGGACTTTGCCGGCCATTGTCAGGAGTCCTTAACCACACTGTCAGGCTCATTGTCTTCTTGAAGTTTGCCGAGTTTTTCGAGAATTGGTGTGGTTTCCACCACCGCCGTAGTCAGGTGACGTCGCAGTTGGGCCTCGGAAACATTGCGAATCAGCGACCCGTTCATCGCCAGCGACACGATACCGGTTTCTTCACTGACCACAATAACAATCGCATCGGAACTGCTGGAAAGGCCTACAGCCGCTCGATGACGCGAACCTAACTGTCTGCCGGGCATGGCCTCGCTCTCGGCCAGCGGCAGTTGCACCCGCGCGGCCACAATGCGGTCCCCCTGAACCACCATGGCCATATCGTGCAAGGGCGTACCTTCGTAAAAAATCGTCTCTATCAGCTCGGCGGTGACCCGACCGTCGATCCGCACACCGGTTTCAATGAATTCGCCCAGGCCGACCTGTTGAGGAATCACAATAATTGCCCCCGTACGGGTCGCCGCCATATGGCTGACGGCGGTAATGATTTGTTCGACACTCCGGCTTAATTGAAGCAGTGAACTGGAGCGGAAAAGGCGTGCCTGGCCAATGCGAATCAAAGCCCGCCGAATCTCCGGCTGAAAAGCGGTAACCCCAATAATGAGGATGGCTATCAGAAATCCATTATACAGATAGGCGATCCGGTCCATTCCAAACTTCTTGACCACCAGATTTAACAGTAAGGAACCGACCACCAGGATAAAAATCATTCCCCGAAACAGACGCTCGCCTCGGGTCCCCTCCAGAAAATTCACAACCGTGTAAACAAACACCCCAATTAACAGCAACTCGGCCAGAACGATCAAGCGTTCATTGAAGTCAATGCGTAGTATATAGTCAAGAATCGCATTCAAAAACGCACGTCCTATCTGAATCTGTTACCGGCTGTTGTTACGACCTGCACGCACCACGCCTAAAAGCAGGCTGTTTATCGGATAATGTGCTCACTTAAACGCGATGGCCTGTCAAGAAGGAAAATTTCATCCAAATCGTCCTGAATCTGCCACATGTTGTTCTGCGTCGCCCGCTCGTGTTTTCGTTTGACTTCCGCCTTTGTCATCCCCGGCGAACTGCATCCTGCCAGGTACACCGCGAGGACCGCAACCAAAGCGACAGCCAACCATCCGCTATTCTTTTTCATAGCCATCATATCCTTGCAAGAATAATGCCAAAAAATGCCCATTGAAGCCTCCCAAAGTGTATCACATCGTGAAAAAACTGTCAATTTTTAATTCTGAATTCGAATTCAAAATTGTGATGCTCGCATCGGCTGCTGAAAAATGATTGCATCTGGCAAGGGGGTTTTTTATACTTCCGAACTGTTTTATTATGCCACAACTTAAGAGAAGATAACAGACATATGTCAATCGCGGTATTTCAGGATATTCACAAGGCATTCGGCCCGGATGTGGTCTTTTCCGGGCTGAATCTGCATTTATACGCCGGGCAGAAAGTCGGGCTAATCGGGCCCAACGGTAGCGGCAAAACCACCTTATTAAAGATGATCCTTGGTACAGAAACACCAGATGCCGGGACAGTAACGCTTGCCTCTTCCCTTAAAATTGGTTATTTGCCGCAGGAACCAACGTTTGACGGGCAAAAAACCGTGCTCGAAGAGATGCACGACGGCATGGGCGAGACGTTGAGGATGGTGCGGCGAATCGAACATCTGGCCGAGCAAATGGCTCATGCGGACAAGGCAACCCTTTCGGCGGTGATGAATGAATACGACCACTTGTGCCATGCGTTTGAACTGGCCGGCGGGTACGGCTACGAGGCCAGGATCAAAAGTACACTGGCAGGGTTGGGGTTCGGTCCGGAATTGTATGATACAAAAACCTCCGCCTTAAGCGGCGGGCAGGTGTCCCGGCTGGGATTGGCCAAGGTGCTTGTGCAGAACACCAACTGTCTGTTGCTTGATGAGCCGACCAACCACCTTGATCTGCAGGCGACCTCTTGGCTGGAAGGTTATCTTCGGGCCTACGAGGGAGCCGTCCTTTTAATCAGCCACGACCGATATTTGCTGGATCGCGTCGCTGAAAAAATTGTCGAATTGGACCGTCACGCCGCCCGCGTGTGGAAGGGCAACTACAGCCGTTTTCTGGCCACCAAAGAAGCGGTAAGCCTTGCCCAAGAAAGAGAATATAAAAAACGCGCGGAAATGGTTGAACGCACGCTGGACTTTATTGCACGCAACAAAGACCAAGAAGGGATGCGCAAAACCGCCCGCGGCCGGAAGACGCGACTGAATCGGTTGCTAAAGGAAAATCCCAATTTTCTCCAAAAAAACACCAAAAACAAGACTATTAATTTTTCGTTTGCTGAATCACAATCAAAAACAGATCTTGTTTTGCGTGTTGAAAACATTAGCAAACGTTTTGACGGGCTGAGTCTATTTGAAATTCTGTCTTTTGAATTAACCCATGGCCAACGGTTGGGCATCACCGGCCCCAATGGAACGGGCAAAACCACCTTGCTGCGTCTTATTCTCGGCCAACTTGCCCCGGACAGCGGATCGGTCCGACTGGCCGGCTCGATTAGAGTGGGCTATCTTGATCAGCATGCCATGAGTCTGAATGTGGATAACACCGTGCTGGATGAGGCGCGAACCGCCCGACCGGAACTGTTGCCGGAGGCGATTCGCTCCCGTTTAGGGGCGTTTTTGTTCACCGGTGAGGAGGCCTTTAAACGAGTCGGCGATCTGAGCGGCGGCCAACAAAGTCGCCTGATGCTCTGTAAATTGGTACTGAAAGAGCCGGATTTGCTGATTCTGGATGAACCAACCAACCATCTGGATATTCCGAGCCGTGAATTATTGGAACAAGCCCTTCAAGATTACAACGGCACGATGATTGCCGTCAGCCATGACCGGTATTTTCTCGACCAAGTCGCTGAAGAATTACTGGTTATTGGTGTGGACTGCAATGGACAAAAACAGATGGGCGAGGTTAAATTTATCCCTCGTGCGTTTCCTGAAAGTGATGGTATATACAGCACTTATGTGCAAACGCTCGAGGCGCGAAAAGGCACTGCTGTTCAGCGAAATACGGGACCTAAACCCTCACCAATACCCTCAAAACCCAAAAATGCCGCACCGGAACATCTTAAGAGGTTTAACAAATACACACTTGAACAAATGGAACAGACTATCGCCGCGCTGGAGGAAAAACAGGAGCAACTCCATGACCGATTCGGCGATCAAGACGTCTATCAGAACCCTGAACGGCTTACGGCCTTAAATCAGGAACTGAATACGCTTAAAAAAGAGTTGGCCTTGTGGTATGAGGCTTGGGAATGCAGATTAGGATAAAGCCTATACTTTACCTTGCAAAATAACATTTGGGTTTTTAATGCTGTTATCAAGGTGTCAGGGTGTTATATTTTATGTTGAAAACCTGTTAATAACTCTGTGAGGCCTGTTGTCTAAAATGTTAAAAAACAGCCTTTTCAGTACTAATATCCGTGCTTTAACAGGCCATCCTATCCTTTCCACACAGCGTTTCTCACACCTTATGCACACCCCTTAAGCGAATTTTTGGGGCATAACTGTTTCTTAGAAGCCATGTTACAACAAGAAGGCATAGTTTGCTCACAATTTCACGGGGCATAAGATTAATACAACTAATTTTTTTCTTTTATTCATTTTAGTTTTCTTTTTACGGCCGCACAGGAAAACGCCCAGCGAAGGGCAACTCTCGGATGTGCAAAATATCGGCTGAGAGGATATAAAAAAGCCTTTTCAAATGCTATCAAGTAGGGTAAACTAAAGGTTTGACTATGGATGAGAAATCCCGAGTACAGAGCGTAACAGACAAGGTTTAACCAAACGAGGGACGCTATGAAAGTAAAATTCATTCGAGCGGTGCTGCAGGAGGCCCTGGGACCGGTCACGAGTATTGTACCGAGCCGTACCCCCAAGCCGATCCTTTATTGCCTGCGTGTAGCGACGGAGCAGAACGCGGTGCGTATCAGTGCGACCGATTTGGAAGTGGGCATTACCGCTTTGGTCAGCCAGGTTGAAGTGGCCGAGGAAGGGGACGTGGTTATCCCGGCCGATAAACTCAACGCGATTGTGCGCGAAAGTGTGGATGAGGTCATCGAAATGCAGGCCGCCGAGTCTGCGGTGCATTTGATCGGGTCGGACAGTCGCTTTATGATTTACAGCCACGACCCGGCTCAATATCCGAAGGTTCCGGGCTTTGAGGGGCAGCCTGATCTTGAGATAAAGATGGATAAACTTCAGGAAGGCATCGAGCGGACGGTCTTTGCCGCGGCCAAGGAAAATACGCGATATGCCCTCAATGGCGTTTTGTGGGAGCTGCAAGGCAAGAAGCTGGCATTAGTTGCTACAGATGGTCGCCGACTGTCTAAGGCGTTGATTCCGCTGGAAAGAGCGGTTTCGATGCCGGATGGCCGCATCATTGTGCCGGCCAAGACGATGGCGATTCTGGATAAAATACCGTCGCAGGATGGAGCCACGGCGGGGATTCGGTTTATCGACAACCAGATCGTTCTTCAATGCGGGGATGTGGTGGTCAGTTCGAACCTTCTCGAAGGCAATTTCCCGCGGTATGAGGACATTATCCCGAAAGATTATCAAAAGAAAGTCATACTGCCGACGGCCGCAACACTCAGTGCGGTTCGGCGTGCGGCTCTGCTGGCGACCGAAGACAGTAAGGGCGTCAAGTTGACGCTGGATAAACAGTCGCTGGTGTTTTCCAGCCGCGCCCCCGAAACCGGCGATGCACATATTGATATGGCGGTGGAGTACGACGGCGAACCGATCGAAATCGGTTTTAACCCGCAATTTTTGATTGAGGCATTGCGCGTGATTCGCGGCAATGAGTTCGAATTACACCTGGGCCAGCCGGATCGTCCGGGCTTGATTAAGGATGGCACGAATTTCTTGTACCTGGTTATGCCGGTTACGTTATAGGGCCTGGCGTCAACCCATTAACAGCAACTCCATCACGGCGGGCAGGTCGCGGTTTTTGGAATGATTCGAGGGAACGGATGAACGAAGCCGGGCAGGAAAAATTGCTCAAGTCTGCAACACAGTGGCAAAAGAAGCCGGTAGTTCGCTGTTTTGAGGCTGGGCGGGAAGCGGCGTTCTTTTTGCAGCAGCGGGCCGGCCAACTGAACCGAAACGCCTTGTTGGTGGATGCGTGGGAAGAGCTGATTCCGCCGGGCCTGAAACGGTGGTGTCGTCTGGATTCGCTGACGGGGCATGTCTTGACCGTTCAGGCGGCGCCGGGGCCGTATATGCATCAGTTGCGCATCATGCAGAATGAACTGCTGGCCGAGCTGGCTCGGCGCTGTCCGCAGGCGGCGGTGCGGAAACTGCGGATTATTCCCTTAAAACAGTACGATGAGGAACACTAAATGACAACACCATCTCACTATGAATACGGTGCGGATAATATTAAGATTCTTGAAGGCTTGCAGGCTGTACGCAAGCGGCCGGAAATGTATATCGGCAACCGCCAGGAAGGCGGCCTGCATCATCTGGTCTATGAGGTGCTGGATAACTCCATCGACGAGGCTCTGGCCGGACGGTGCGATCAGATTTTAGTGCATATTCATATGGACGGCAGCTGTTCGGTGGAGGACAACGGTTTTGGCATTCCTACCGAGATGCACTCCGAGGCCGGCAAGAGTGCCCTGGAGGTGGTGCTGACGGTGCTGCACGCGGGCGGGAAGTTTGATCATAAGGCGTACAAAGTCTCCGGCGGACTGCACGGCGTCGGTGTCAGTGTGGTCAATGCCCTCAGTGAACGGCTTGAGGCCGATGTATGGCGAAACGGCAAACATTACCATTTTGAATGTGAACGCGGCGTGCCGAAAGGGCCGGTCCGTGAGCTCGGCGAAACCACCAAATGCGGCACACGGATTCGCTTTTTGCCGGATTCGGAGATTTTTCCGGATACTGAGTTCAAGTTTGAGGTTTTGCAAAAGCGGATTCGAGAGCTGGCGTATCTAAACGCTGGCGTGCATATTACCTTTCAGGATGACCGGGTCGAAAAGAAAGAGGTTTATCATTACGACAAGGGTATTCGTGCGTTTGTGGAGTACCTCAATGAAGGCAAGATGCCGTTGTCCAGTGTGATGTATTTCAGTAAGGAAGATCCGGACAGCGGTATGTCCTGTGAGATAGCGTTTCAGTACAATGACAGTTACAACGAAATGGTGCTGGCCTATGCGAACAACATCCGCAATATTGACGGCGGCACCCATTTGTCCGGTTTTCGCACAGGGCTGACGCGGACGATGAACGCCTATGCCCGAAGCGCCAATCTCATCAAAGGCAATCTGGCCCCGGCGGGTGAAGACCTGCGAGAAGGGTTGACGGCGGTGATTTCCGTTAAGCTGTCTGATCCACATTTTGAGGCGCAGACCAAGGTGCGTCTGTCCAACCCGGAAGTGGCCAGCTTTGTGGAAACGGTGCTGAATGAGCAGTTGGCGACTTATCTTGAGGAAAATCCTACCGAGGCTAAACGGATTCTGAATAAGGCGATTCAGGCTGCTGCGGCCCGTGAAGCAGCTCGCAAGGCCCGGGAACTAACCCGTCGCAAAGGCGCACTGAGCAGCGGCAATCTGCCGGGCAAGCTGTGGGACTGCTCCAGTCGGGATACTGTCCATACCGAGTTGTTTATTGTCGAGGGTGATTCGGCGGGCGGCTCGGCCAAGGCCGGACGTGATCGCACGATTCAGGCGATTTTGCCGCTTCGTGGTAAAATTCTCAATGTGGAAAAGGCCCGACTGGAAAAAATGCTCGGTCATGAGGAAATTCGCACGCTGATCAGCGCGCTGGGAACAGGCATCGGCCTCGATGAATTTGATTTGAGCAAGTGCCGCTATGGCAAGATTATTCTGATGACGGACGCTGATGTGGACGGCGCGCATATTCGCACACTGCTGCTGACGTTTTTCTTCCGTCAGATGCCCAAACTGATTGAAGAAGAGCGCATTTTCGTCGCGCAGCCGCCGTTGTATGAAATCCGGCGCAAAGGGGCCCGGGAGTCGGAATATATTCTCAACGAATCCCAAATGCGCAAACATACCGAAAATCGCGGCCTGGACGGCGCGTCGTTGGTCATTCGCGAATCGGACGGCACGACCCGTCAGATCGATCAGGCCCGATTGGCGCTGCTGGTGAAGATCCTTGATGAGGCCGAACGCAGCATTTATATTCTGCAACGCCGGGGCATCGTGTTCAGAGACTTTGTGGAGCGGTACTATGACGGCAAACGGCTGCCCGCCTGGCAGGTGCATATCGAAGGGCAAAATGAGTTTTTTTATGACTTTGAATCGTTTGAACGTCGGCTCGCCGAGGTTCCGCAACTGAGCGAAACCCCTGAAGAGGGCCAGCCGGAAGAGGCCTTTTTCACGGAAGAGCTGCACGAGGTGATGCGGCTGAATGAGATTTCAGGACGGCTTTCGAGCGAGTATGGGCTGGATTTGCGGGACTATCTGCTCACGCCGCAACGGGCGGTATCCGGAGAGGACCTGCCGACGCGGTTTGAGATTCTTAGCGGCTCAGAGCGGCATGCGGTGGTCTCGCTGGTTCAGATTCCGGCTGCGATTCGTCAACTCGGCACCCGCGATATGGAGATAAAGCGATTTAAGGGGCTGGGGGAGATGAATTCTGAGCAACTATGGGAAACCACAATGAATCCGGCAACCCGCACCTTGCTGAGGGTGCAGATGGAAGATGCCGGCGAGGCAGATCGTCTGTTCAGTATTCTGATGGGCGCCGACGTGGAAAAGCGGCGGAACTTTATTCAGGAGCATGCGCTGGAAGTCCAAAATCTGGACGTGTAAAATAGTTTTTATACAGCCCGGTGCAAGGGAGTACGGTTTTTTGCTTGCAAAACCCCCTTTCGGTCGTCAGAATGATAAAGCCACGGCGTATTTATGCAGAAAAGGCGGTGAAAGCCCGATGATAAGAACGGAGGCTATTATGAAACGGACATTTTGGATGATGGTTTGTTTTTGGGCGGCGGTCTGGGTCGGCGGGTGTTCGACGTCTTGGCAGTCTCAACCCGGTGCGGCTGCGTCTGCCCAGGTGCCGGACCGGAAGGGGGAATTGCTGACTTCTATTGCCGCCCGGTATGAAAATCCGCAGGCTCATTATGAGCTGGGTAAAATCTATCATCAGGAAGGTCGCTATGATCGGGCGGAGTTTCATTATAATGTGGCGATCAGTTTTGATCCGGTTCATCGTCAGGCGCAGGCGGCGCTGGTCAAGTTATACCAAGATCGTAAGGATCCTCAGCGTGCCCGGATTACCGCCGAGACCTATATCAATCAGGCCGCAACCAGTGCCGCCTCGCTGATGGCCCTCGGACGCGGTTTTCAGCGTGAAAAACTGGATGACTACGCCCTGACCTGCTACAAACGGGCAGCCGAACTGGAGCCGACTTCGGCCTCGATTCATAAGCAATTGGGGTATTTTTATCTGTCCAAGGGGGATACTGTTCTGGCTGAGAATCATTTGCGGCGAAGTTTTGAGCTGGATCCCAATCAGCCGGATGTGGCGGCGGAGCTGGGAAGGATGGGTGTACGCGTCCAAATTCCGGCTCGGAAAAGTACAGGGCTGTTAGGTCCGCTGCGGGGAGCCGAGCCGGACGAAACCATCAAATAATCTCGCCCAAGGTGATGCCCAGTACGGCTGTGTTGGCCGGCGAGGGTTTGACCCGATCAGATTTGGCAGGCCTAAGGCTCGCGCCGCTGCTGAGTTAAATATGGCTACGCTCCAAATTCAGCAATTTTTCTTTCATTTTTAGCCCACCCGGTGCGGAAAATCCGCCGAGTGAGCCGTCTTTTCGCAGGACGCGATGGCAGGGAATAATCAGCGGGAGCGGATTTTTGGCAACCACCTGGCCGACGGCCCGAATTGCCTGCGGCCGGTCGGCTGCTGCGGCCAGTTCGGAGTAAGTTATTATCTGTCCATACTTTATCGTTTGAAGGATTCCCAAGACCTGGCGTTGAAAGGGGGTAAACCCCGACACATCCACCGGCACGCAAGAAAAATCGACCCGTTGCCCCTCAAAATAGGAGCAGATTAAATTCTGATATTCTATGGTAGTATTTTCTAGTATAGGGACTACGTCTGCCTGTAAATGGAGACGTACAGCCTGCCAGTCGGCCAGCGGCAGACACATTTGACAAAGGCCGCGGTCCGAGCTGGCATAGCCAACCCACCCCCACCCGGTTTGAAAAATATAAGTGTTCATATCTAAAAGAGTTGCTCGGATAATCCCAAACCGACGGCTTCGGATTTCCTGACGATACCCGAAACAGCGAAGAGATGCAAACTCTTTGGAGAGGATAGGGGTTTTTAATAGATTCCTCGCTGCGCTCGGAATGACAAGAAGGTGTTCGCAATGATAATGGCCAGTTTAGAATGGCAATGGGCTGTTCAAAATGGCAAAAGTTTGTTTCGGCCCGGCAGGACACTATAAGGGTGGGGCTGCGAAAGGGGGGTTTTGAAAAAACAAAAAAATTTGAAATTAGGGATTGACTTTTGGTCTAAGTAAGACTAAATTAGTCCTACATAATCAATGCGTTAATGAACGGAACTGAGAGTAGGTGATTTGAAGTTATGGATATTATTCGACGCGATACGGATTATGCCCTGCGGATGGTGGCCTATCTGGCCAGGGCCTATGAAACAGCAGAGCCGGTTTCGGCCCGGACGCTGGCACAGGAAAATCATGTGTCCTATGCTATTGCGTGCAAGTTGCTGCAAAAGCTATCGGCAGCGGCATTGGTAACCAGCATAATGGGGTCGCGTGGCGGATTTGTGCTGACCCGAGAGCCCAAAGCGATAACCTTCAAACAAGTGCTCGAGGCGATCCAGGGGCCGATTACTGTGAATCGATGTTTGTTGGGCGATTTTAAGTGTCCGTTGAAAGGCACCTGTCCGGTACATCCGAAAGTGGCCCACATGCAGCGAACATTGAATGATTTTCTGGCGGACGTAACGCTGGCGGAATTTGCAAAAACGAAAGGAATGCAAAACGATGACACAACCCAAAAAGCGAAACGGTATTCTTGATGTGTGCGTGGCAAAGCCTCAGATCTTAAATGATTTGATAACCTATGCGGCAGATTCGGTGGTCAGCAAAACGCTGGTCGATAAAGACCCCGGCACGGTAACCTTATTTGCCTTTGATACCGGCCAGCGGCTCAGCGAGCATACCGCCCCTTATGATGCACTGGTGCAGATTATTGACGGGCAGGCGGTTGTAACCATTGACGGCAAGGAAATGACGGTTTCGGCCGGGCAGGTGGTGATTATGCCGGCCCATCGGCCGCACGCGGTGCGCGGCGAGCAGAAATTTAAGATGTTGCTGACAATGATTCGTGCGTAAAAAGGCAAAAGGGTAAACGGTAAATAACAGCGTGAAACCATTAAAGGAAAGGGACAGAAGATGTTTTGTTATCAATGTGAACAGACCGCGGGCGGTAAAGGATGTACCCGAATGGGTGTGTGCGGCAAGGACAACGAGACGGCCCTGCTGCAGGACTTGCTGGTGCATGCGGCCAAAGGGATTGCGATGGTAATGCACCGAGCGGGGGTATTGGGGGTTCGCGATCGGGAGATTGATCGGTTCATCGTCGAGATGTTGTTTACGACGGTGACCAATGTGAACTTCGATCCGATTCGGATTGAGGCGTTGCTGGGCAAGGCCGGCACGCTGCTGGAACGAGCCAAGAGCCATTATCAGACCGCTGCCGGAAAAGCCGGTCAACCGGTCGAATCGCTCGGCGGAGCGGTCCAGTGGAAGGTACCGGCCAATCGCAGTGAAATGCTCAGGCAAGCCGAAGCCTTAAGCATTGCCAAAAAACTTGAGGCGCTGGGGCCGGACGCAACAGGCCTGCAGGAATTGATTGTTTATGGGCTCAAAGGCATGGCGGCCTACGCCGATCATGCGATGATTCTCGGCCTTGAGGATGATCAGGTGTACGATTTTTTCTATGAGGCGCTGGATTTTCTGACAGGGCCGAAGGCGACGGATGTCGATGCCTTGGTGGCAATGGCGATGAAGGTCGGCCAGGTGAACCTGGCGGTGATGGAGCTGCTGGACAAGGCCAACACCGATACCTATGGCCATCCGGAACCGTCTGTCGTGCGGATTACGCCGAAGAAAGGCAAGGCGATTTTGGTGTCGGGTCATGACCTGAAAGACCTTGAGGAACTGCTCAAGCAGACCGCCGGCAAGGGCATCAATGTCTATACCCACGGGGAAATGCTGCCGTGCAACGCCTATCCTAAACTGAAGAAGTATCCGCATTTGGCCGGCAACTACGGCGGGGCCTGGCAGGATCAGCAAAAAGAGTTCGACGCCTTTCCGGGCGCGATCGTGATGACGACCAACTGCATTCAAAAGCCGCGGGACAGTTACAAAAACCGCATCTTTACCTGTGGGTTGGTGGCTTGGCCGGGTGTGGTGCATATCAAGAACCGTGATTTTACGCCGGTCATCGAGGCGGCGTTGGCCCAGCCGGGCTTTACCGAAGATGCCGAGGAAAAGACCATCACCATCGGGTTTGGGCGCAACGCGGTGATGAGCGTGGCCGACAAGGTTATCGAGGCGGTCAAGGCCGGAAAGATTCGGCATTTCTTCCTGGTCGGAGGCTGCGACGGCGCCAAGCCGGGGCGAAATTACTATACTGAGTTTGCCCAGCAGGTGCCCGATGACTGCGTTATTTTGACATTGGCCTGCGGCAAGTATCGCTTTAATAAGCTGCCGTTTGGGGATATCGATGGGATTCCGCGGCTGCTGGATGTCGGCCAGTGCAACGATGCCTACTCGGCGATTCAGATTGCTGTGGCTCTGGCCAACGCGTTTGGCTGCGGGGTTAACGACCTGCCGCTGACGCTGGTGCTGAGCTGGTACGAGCAGAAAGCCGTGTGCATCCTGCTGACGCTGCTGCATCTGGGCATCAAGAATATGCGGCTGGGACCGACGCTGCCGGCGTTTATTGGTCCGAACGTGCTGAACGTGTTGGTGGAAAAGTTCAACATCGCCCCGATCAGCACGCCGCAGGAAGATTTGAAGGCGATGCTGGCCGGGTAAGTCAGAGGTAAGAGATCAGACAGAATTCGACACAGGTTCACACAGAAAGCGCCGACTTCGAGGAACTCTGTGTGGATCTGTGCCTTTCTATAAAAGGCAAACCATGGCTAAACGAAATATCGTAAAGATTGACGAAAGCAAGTGCGACGGGTGCG
>JAAYQH010000218.1 GCA_012519365.1 Planctomycetota bacterium
AAATCGCAAATACCCCCTTGACAATGACAGTTCATACCCATAACATAATTGGTCTTATGTGTGGGTGAACGTGTGCGAATAAATCCTTAATCTCTTTAACAGGAAGAACTTATATGCCGAAACAAAAAACCCATAAAGGGCTTGCCAAGCGGGTTAAAATCACCGCGACCGGCAAAGTCAAGCGAAGGCACTGCAACGCCGGGCACTTGATGAGCGGCAAGTCGGCCAAACGCCGCCGTCGTCTTTGTCAGCCCACGCTTGTTGTCGGCGAGAAGGCCAGAACCTTCCGCATGGCACTCGGTCAATAAACGAGAATCCAACAGGGTCGGTCTGCTTCTCGGCTCCATCAGCTGCCGCAGCGGACCGCAGGCTTCACAAAGAAAGGAAATGCTGGTATGCCACGAGTACGTAAAGGTGCTACTACGCGACAATCGCGTAAACGCATTATGAAAGATGCCCGCGGGTATCGGGGTGCGACAGGACGGACCTATCGTCTGGCCAAAGAGGCGCGTGTCAATGCTCTTGTCAATGCCCGAATCGGCCGCAAGCTCAAAAAACGCCAATACCGGGGACTGTGGATTATCCGCCTGAACGCCGCCTGTCGGCAACGGGGGATTCGTTACAGCCAATTTATCAACGGCCTGAAAAAGGCCGGCATCGCCCTGAATCGCAAGATGCTCAGCGAAATCGCCATTTTCGACGCCAAGGGCTTTGATACCCTCGTTGAAAAGGCTCAGGCGGCCTTGTAAATTCCCTTTGTCTGACGGATGGGATGAGCCGTGAACCTTGAGGAATTTTCGCAAATTGGGTCGCAGGCCCTGGACGAATTGAAGACGGTTCAGGATGCCGACGGGCTGGAGGCGTGGCGGGTTAAATATCTGGGTCGAAAGGGCTTGGTTACGCAGATGCTCAGCCACATCGGCAAACTTGCGCCCGAGGATCGCTGTCAGGGCGGACAACTGGCCAATCGCATCAAGCAGGAAGTGACCGTCGCCTTTGAGACGCTCAAAGAGAAGCTTCAGGCCGCCTCAAGGACGACCGAGCCGCTGGAGGATGTGACCCTGCCCGGCGTTCCCGTTCGGCAAGGCAAACGGCATATCATTATGCAAACCATCGACGAATTGATTGAAATCTTCGGACGGATGGGATTTGCCGCGGCTTATGGGCCGGAGGTTGAGGATGAATGGCATAATTTTGTCGCACTGAACATCCCCCCAGAGCATCCGGCTCGCGATCCGCTGGACAATTTTTATATCAGCGATTCGATGCTGCTGCGAAGTCAGACTTCCACCATCCAGATTCGGGTGATGGAACGTCAAAAACCCCCGATTCGTGTTGTGGCCCCTGGGCGTGTTTATCGGCCGGATACGGTGGATGCCACCCATATGTTTATGTTTCACCAGCTGGAGGCCCTTGTGGTCGATGAAGGCATCACAATGGTTGATCTTAAAAGCAGCATCAACCAGTTTATCCACACCTTTTTTGGCGCGGATACGCAATGGCGGTTTCGGCCGAGTTTTTTCCCGTTTACCGAACCCAGTTGCGAGGTGGATATTTTGTGGGTTGATAAGTCCGGCCGGGAAAACTGGATGGAAATCGGCGGTTGCGGGATGGTCGATCCGAATGTCTTCGACAGTGTCGGCATTGACAGTGAAACCTATACCGGCTGGGCCTTTGGTTTTGGCATCGAACGGCTGGCAATGAAGAAATACGGCATCACCGATATCCGCCTGCTGTTTGAAAATGACCTGCGATTTTTAGATCAGTTCTAATCGTCCGTTTAGGCATTTCCGTGTTGGTCCTGCTTATGGGTACAGATCTTTGTGCGCGTCGTTTTTGCGGTTTTTCCCCTGTGTGTCCTATTAGAGCGATAATCCCCATTCTCCATTTTCAATTCTTCATTCCGCATTGTGCCGCCGACTTGGAGGGCTGCATGTTCTTTGCGCCGTTTTGCGACTTTATGTATTGACAATTGCCCAAGGGGGGCTTAGGATACGCGTTTAGATGTTCAAACAGGACAAAGCGAATAGTCTTTCGGAGCGTAGAGTTATGGATCCATCGATTTTCAAAGCGTACGACATTCGGGGCATTTACGGGGAACAGGTTGACGAGGAGGCGGCCTGGAAGATCGGGCATGCGACGGCGCAGTTTTTGCGTTCCTTGCTTCGCGGCTATGATCGCGGGATGGCCAACGCCCAAAGCCTGTGTGTCGGCTATGATATGCGCAAACACAGCCCTTCGCTGGCAGAGGCATTGATCCGGGGAATGAATGCGGCCGGGGCCAATGTCATCAATATCGGGATGATCGATACGCCGCAGATGTATTTTGCCATCAATTATCTGGGCACGTGCGGCGGCGTGCAGGTCACCGCCAGCCACAACCCCGCACACTACAATGGCTTTAAGATCTCGGGCCAGCAGGCCAAACCCATTGGTGCTGATACCGGATTGAAAGACATCAAGCATATCGCCCTGGCCCTGCTGCACACCAAAGGGCGAGAGGACGGCTCGGTGGAGCATTGCGATTTGACAGAGGAATACAAAAAACATGTGTTGAAGTTTTTGGAGCCGGTTCATAAACCGCTCAAGATTGTCGTCGATGCGAGCAACGGGATGGCCGGGAAAATGGTGCCGATTATCTTCGGCGACCTGAAAAATGTGGAGTTAATCGGCCTGAACTTCGAACACGACGGCACTTTCAAGCATGACCCCAATCCGCTGGTGGAAGCCAACCTGAGGGAGTTAAAGGAGACCGTCCGCGCTCAACAGGCCGATATGGGATTTTGTTTTGACGGGGATGCCGACCGTCTGATGATGGTCGATGAGCAGGGCCAAACGGTGCCGTGTGATCTGATGTGTGCACTGATGGTGCCGTATTTTCTCAAAAAATATCCCGGTTCGGCGGTGGTGTATGACCTGCGCAGCAGTCATGTCCTGCCCGAAGAGATTCTCAAACACGGCGGTACGCCGCGACGTGAACGCGTCGGGCATGCCTATATGAAAAAGACGCTCCGCGATTGCCATGGCATCTTCGGGGGTGAGCTGAGCGGGCATTTTTATTACCGCGACAACTTTTACGCCGATTCCGGGATGATTACGCTGGTGCATATGCTCAATATTGTCGGCGCTTCCGACCAGCCGGTCAGCGCGATGATTGCCCCGCTGAAGCGCTACAGCAACAGCGGAGAAATCAATTTCCGCGTTGAGGACAAGGATGCTGTCTTGAAAGAGCTGGCACGCCGCTATAGTCAGGGTCAAGTGGACGATTTGGACGGTTTAACCGTACAGTTTAAGGACTGGTGGTTTAATGTTCGTCCCAGCAATACCGAGCCGCTGCTGCGGCTGAACGTCGAGGCCAAAACGCCGGAATTGCTCCAGGAAAAATTAGAGGAGCTTAAGGCGTTTCTCGGTGAACCGGTGGATCATTAAAATCGATCTCGGGCACGTTTTTTTGCGAGCTTAACTCTGTTTATGCCGGAAGGCA
>JAAYQH010000219.1 GCA_012519365.1 Planctomycetota bacterium
TGACCGAGGAGGCCGTGCCGCTCGCATCGCCGCTCCAGCCGGCAAACGCATACCCGGCATTGGCCGTGGCCGTCAGCGTGACCGTCTCGCCGTGGGCATAGGTCGTCTTAGCGGGACTGCAAACCACCGTGCCGTTGGCCGACTGAATCGTCAGGGTATAGGCCTTCTGCTCTGGAATCGTGGTATCTGTGGGATTCCTGTCAGGGGTCATATCATCGGTGATATGATACTCCAGTGTCGAAACGGAATAAGCCCCCTGATACGATTGAACGGTCAGTTGAAGAGAAATATCATCATAATAATAGCCGACCTGGCCCGGCCAAAATCCAAATCCAACGCTGATACCGGTGCCGGCATAATCCAAAAACTCAAGCAGTGCAGAAGACAGATCGACCGCCTGTCCATTGCTCAGAGGAACACGCGAGGCACTGCCGTAGAGTTGGGCAAAATAAGAATATGGATCGTGGGTCTGCCCCAATCGAAAAACAAGATTGCTGCCTTCATACACGCCGTTGTTGAGTGGGCAGCCGATGCCTTCAAAGGGATCCGAGGTCTGCTGCCCGGCCAGGGCCGAAAACCCATAGCGAGGATTATCCAACAGATAGATTTTCAACGAATCATAATTGGGTGTCGTCACAATTGTCGTAGTGGTCCCGCCGCCGCCGCGAAATGAGGACCGACTGATCTCTTGCACTACAGTGGTATTGACAACATCCGAGCGAAAATTGTGAAAGGTCAATACCGCTTCCGTAATAATCTGCCCTTCCTCAAGCGTTATGGCCTTTTGGTTATTGATGCCCCATGTAAAGGCCTGATTCGGCTGAATGGCAGCCGGCAAAGCAGATACCATTACGCCAAGCATCACCATCGCTGTTAAAACCATACGACTATGCCGCATCATAAGCCGCCCCATAAAGTGAAAAAATAATCTTGGTCAACACAGTAAAGTCTAAGAAACAAAATTCTGTCAGTCAAAATCGCCCGGCCTTTCGGAGGGTCTCTGCAACGTCCTATAATATTTTTGTTCCCAGTGCCGCTTTATGCGGCGTATACCCTCCCCGGGCGGGACGGTCATCGTGCAGAGGGAAAAAGAGGACTTCGCAGATGCAATTTAGCCTTGTAAATCGGGGCGTGAGCAGTCGAAAATCTCCATCGCCCGACCGGAAATCAACTGAAGAAATAGCGCAAATTGACCGAATAAAACCCAAAGAGCCGAAGCTAATGAATACCGCTGCGCGGTTGGGGGCGGTTATAGAAGACGGAACCGCCCGTGAAAAAATGAAAACAGCGGGCAAACCCCAATAAAAGAGTTTCGGTGTCTTTTGTAAGCAGTTTTTCGCATAAAACTATTTGACAACGGTTGAGTCAAGCAATAGGTTACGTGATCGGAACGGATTCAAGACAAGAAAGCGATAATTTTTCATGGAAAGGACACAAGTATGAACACACAAAAAATGGCAGCACTGGTGATGGTTGTTTTGGGGGCGGCAAACGCCCTGGCAGTTGGTTTCTTAGGCTCGCCCAATGCGGAAATCGGAGCCGGCCGATGGTCGTTCGATTACAGCTACTCTTACTCCAGTCAGGACACGGATAAACAAACAGCAAAATATGATGAGGTTGAAACCGGACCAGGCACATTCAAAATGAAATTGAAAGATTTCAATCTGCAAAGGCATTACGCCACCATTGGCTACGGCATCTATGAGAACTGGGATATCTATGTCAGCCTTGGCGTTGCCGATCTAAAAACTCAAGGCAAAGATTATGGTGATCCCAATGAATGGGGCATGAATTTTGATAATGACTTTGCATGGGGATGGGGCACCCGCTATACCTTTGCCCGACAGGATAACATTGCCTGGGGTGCGGCCTTTCAGATGAATTGGCTGGATACAGACCTTAAGAAAAACTATGCTGACGGAGCCTCGAATAAATATTCTATCGAGACCTATGATATCCTGGTTTCCGCCGGTCCTACGGTAGATTTTGGCGGCTGGAAGGTTTACGGCGGTCCGTTTTACTACTATCTCAACGGCGACTATGAAAATAAATACA
>JAAYQH010000220.1 GCA_012519365.1 Planctomycetota bacterium
AACCCCATCATCAATCCAACCGGCAGCACATCGAAATACAGACGCCATGGCAGTTTTTTGACGCGAAGGTAGATCAGCAAAAACCCAATAGCCCCCAAGACACCGCCGAGAAACTCAAAGCCCGCCCCCGAAAAAATTAACTTCCAGAGCGACCGCGACGGGTCGTAATGGTGAATCACGTAAAACAGTTTAGAGCTGGCCACCCCCGCAAGCAACGCATACAGCGCCGCGTTGGTGATCCACTCGGGGTTTTGACCGGCCTTTTTCATCATCCGCCGCATCACCAGCGTTGCCAGCAAAAACCCAATTACCATCAGTGTGCCGTAGCTTTTGACAGTAATGTTCACAAACGGAATATTAAACAGCTCAGGACGCATACACGCAGAGAATTATTTAACAAACTGGAAGTGATTGTGTTCGTCGCACGCAATGATGTGCGGCTTGTGGGTGTTCAATTCCTCCGGCGTATAATAAGCAAAGTTCATAATAATCACAATATCGCCGGGGCTGAACAGCCGAGCCGCGGCCCCCAGTACCACGATGTCTTTGCTGCCGGGCGGCGCCGGCACCACATAGGTCTCCACCCGTTCTCCGTTAGTCACGTTGGCGACGAGCACCTCTTCGTAATTCTGGATTCCCGCCGCCTTGAGCATCTCCACATCAATGCCGATACTGCCGGGGTAGTCGATCTTCGTCTGGGTCACGCGTGCCCGATGAATCTTGCCTTTTAACGCTTTTACAAACATTTTGAATGATTCCCATATTGTATTAGATAAATTCGAAATAATTATTGTACATTATTTTCCGTCTGATGCAAACAAAGCACGCAATTATCAATCAGCCGGGTTGAGCCGAAAAAGACAGCCACCGCGACCAGCGTGGGGCGAGTAATTGTCTCAACAGGTTCAAGCGTTTCAAAGTCTACAATACAGATATAATCGATTCGTCCGCCAGCCCCTTCGATAAGGCCGCGCATGTGCTCGATCAGGCCATTTGCCGCGCGGCAACCTTGAGCAAAATCCCGTCGGCAGGTTTCCAATGCCTGATACAGACAGACCGCCTTTTGACGTTCAGCCGGGGACAAATACCGATTACGACTGCTCATCGCCAGGCCGTCCGGTTCCCGGACAATCGGGCATACCCGAATCGTCATCGGAAAATTCAAATCCTCTACCATCCGCCGAATAACGACTGCCTGCTGGGCGTCTTTTTGTCCAAAATACGCCACGTCAGGCGTTACAATGTTGAACAATTTGGCACACACGGTCGTAACGCCGCGAAAATGCCCCGGCCGCGAGGCTCCGCACAGCCCATCGGTCAATTTTTCTACCTCGACCCACGTTCGCTGAGGGTGCGGATACATCTGCTCGGCTGTCGGTGCAAAAATCACATCCGCACCAAGCCGCTGACAGTAGGCAACGTCCTGATCAAAAGTGCGAGGATACCGGGCGAAATCTTCGTTCGGCCCAAACTGTGTCGGGTTCACAAAAATGCTGACAACGACATAGTCGCACTCTTTGGCGGCTTGTTCAATCAGCGAGCCATGCCCGGCATGCAGCGCCCCCATCGTCGGCACCAGCCCAACGCGTTTGCCCGCCTGCCGTGCCGAACGAACACAGTGGCGGATATCGTTAATTGTTGCGGCAATGTTCATGGTTTACAACGTCGTATAATGTCGAATTTCTTCAGCCCACGCGGCCGCCTGCTCCGGCAAAGCGCATAGGCTGGCATCCAGGCGGATTACCGGACATATCATCCAGTTCGCGTACAGGGCATCATATTTTTGCTTCAGAACGTTCAAAAAAACCGGCTCAATGTGCTGCTCATACGGCCGATTCCGCCGATGGATTCGGTCCAGGCATGCTTGAACCGTATCATTCAGATAAATGACCACCGTCGGCTTAGCCACCAGCTCCACGACACATGCATCATGTCTTTTGTACGAATCCAACTCCTCCGCATCCAGCCAACTTGAGGCATACACCAACGCCTTGTCAAACACATAGTCGCTGATATAGCCCTGCCCCTGCTTGAGCCGGTCGCGGCGTAACTGAGCAGCACTGCTGGACAGAAAAAACAGTTCCGAGTCAAGCACCACATTTTTATTGCCGGCATACACCTCCGGCAGATACGGATTGTCGTCGTATTTCTCACGGATCACCGTCGCCTTAAGACCCTCGGCCAGTTGGCCTGCAAGGGTCGTCTTGCCGACACCGATCAGCCCGGCGATGGAAATCAACTGCGGTCGCGCTGGATCCCGATAAAAATCCTGACCGTTCAGCCGCTCATACAATTGCGATACCGTGCGGCCCAGCACCGGATGAATCACATCGCCGTTCAATTCGCAAAGCCCCTTCAGCACAAACGACCGCAGATGCATCTGGGGATGAGGAACAGTCAGCTTCGCATTGCGGATAACCCGCCGACCATACAAGAGCACATCCAGATCAATCGTTCGAGCATGCCATCGTTCGACGCGCCGGCGTCCCAGGCGGTTCTCTATCACCTGCAAAACCGCCAACAGAGCCGTCGGTTCCAGCGATGTCTGAATCTGTGCAGCAGCATTGAGATATGCCGGCTGCGGGGAATTGCCCAGCGGGACAGTCTCGTAAAAGGCACTGACCCGCACTGTCGCAATCCCCGGATGCGCGTTCAGCGCCTCAACCGCAGCACGAAGATTGGCTGCCCTGTCGCCGAGGTTCGACCCCAAACCGATATACACCACCTCTGTCATTTGCACTATCGCCGTCGGACAGGCCGCAGCCCACCGCAATCCACTGCGCTTTACAATCGTTCAAACCGTCTTATTGCCTCAGCCACCTTATCGGGATGATTGAACGCACTCAAACGGAAATACCCTTCACCGGCTGCACCAAAGCCGACA
>JAAYQH010000221.1 GCA_012519365.1 Planctomycetota bacterium
GGCTCAAGCCTGTAAACGGGCCGAAGCGCTTGCAGAAAAATACGGGGCAATGAAGGCTGTGCCGCTGGCGGTGGCGGGCGCGTTTCATACGTCGATGATGCAACCGGCTGCGGACCGGCTCCAGCAAGCCCTGGCTGTCTGTCCGATTCAGTCGCCGACAGCGCCGAAAGTCATCGCTAATATCAATGCCGAGTATTACACCAATGCCAAGGGTATTCGAGAGGGTCTGGTTCGGCAATTGGTTCAACCGATTCTTTGGCAAAAGTGCATGGAGCGACTTTTGGCCGATGGGGTCGAAGCGTTTTACGAAATCGGACCGGGACGCGTTCTGACAGGACTGATGAAACGGATCAGCCGACGCACCAAGGTTGTTAATGTCAGCACATGGGAATCGCTGCAACAACTATAGACGAAACCGCCCCTATTCTCGAATTAAATGACACAGTAACTCATTTTAGCAAGGAAGATGGATATGTCTCAACGTTTAGCTGTTGTAACCGGGGCCGCTCGGGGTATTGGACGCGCTATCGTGTTGGAATTGCTCAAACAAGGCCGAAAGGTGGCCGGGCTGGATTTGAACGCCGAACAACTGGCCGAACTGGAGAAGGTGGTCAAAGAGTCTGGGCACAGCGTCTTGACCCGTTGTGTGGACATTACAGATACCGCAAAATTGACAGAGATTCTCGAAAGCTTGGCCGAGGAACATGGCGGCATCGGTATTTTGGTCAATAACGCCGGTATCACCCGCGATAAACTTATGATTCAGATGGATGATGACGATTTTGATAAAGTTATCGCCGTCAATCTGAAGGCCGCGTTTGTTGCGACCCGTGTGGCCGCTCGGTCGATGGTGCGGCAGAAATTCGGACGCATCGTCAGCATCAGTTCGGTTGCCGGCGTAATGGGGCAGGCCGGCTCGGCCAATTACGCCGCCAGCAAGGCCGGGCTTATCGGGATGACCAAATCCATCGCCCGCGAAGTTGGCAAAAAGAATGTTACCGCCAACTGCATTGCACCGGGCTTTATTCAAACCGATATGACCCACGTGCTACCTGAGGCCGTCAAGCAAGGAGCGTTGTCGGTCATCCCGGTCAAACGCTTCGGCAATCCCGAAGATGTGGCCCGTGCCGTGGCTTTTTTGGCCTCCGATGAGGCCGGCTATATTACCGGTCAGGTGCTCTGTGTCGATGGCGGAATGGCCATGTAATTTGGCAATATTTTTGTTAAAAAATGATTGAAAACGCGTCAGCCGGCTTGTATAGTACCGCCGAACCGGTCTTTTTGGTACCATAAATGCTATAATGCTATATAACGGATTGAACCCGAAAACCTGAATATTATATTTTAAGGAGTATAAAAGTGGCAGATGTAGACGTTCAAGCCATTGAGGCAAAGGTGATTGAGATCGTCAGCGAGCAAATGGGTGTGGACAAGTCCGAAATCACTCGCGAAACGTCGTTTATCAACGACCTGAACGCTGACTCTCTGGACACGGTCGAATTGGTCATGGAGTTTGAGGATGAATTCAATATGAGCATTCCGGACGAAGAGGCTGAGAAGATTCAGACCGTTGGTGCTGCGATTGATTATATTGTCGAAGTGGCCAAAAGCCAGCAGGGAAAACAATAAGTTCACAGGACAGCTATGACAGATCGTCGTGTTGTTATAACAGGCCTGGGATGTGTAACTCCGCTGGCTGAGTCGGTGGATTCCCTGTTTGAAGAGCTTTGCCAAGCGCACAGCGGTATTTCCATCATCAAGTCGTTTGATACCTCGCAGTATCCGGTTAAGATCGGCGGCGAAGTAAAGCACTTCGACATTGAAAACTATGCCGGCGTGCGTGAAGGCAAACGAATGGATCGGTTTTCCCAGATGGCGTTGGCTTCTGCGATTCAGGCCGTGAAAGACAGCGAGCTTGATTTCGACAAAGAAGACCGGCAGCGTGTCGGCGTCATTGTCGGCACCGGTATCGGCGGTATCAAGGAAATCGAGGATCAGCATATTCGCCTGCTTCAAAAAGGTCCGCGGAAGGTTTCGCCGTTTTGTGTGCCGAAACTGATGGGAAATGCCGCCTGCGGCTGCATCTCCATTCAATACGGGCTCAAAGGGCCGAATTTTTGTGTCGTTACGGCGTGCGCCTCGGCCAGCCATGCCATCGGCGAGGCGTTCTGGAATGTTCGCAGCGGCCGCAGCGATATCTGCATCACCGGCGGCTCGGAAGCAGCCCTGACACCGATCGGCCTGGCATCGTTCTGTGCCTTGCGGTCACTGAGCACGCGCAACGATGATCCGACCCACGCATCACGTCCCTTTGATAAAGATCGCGACGGTTTTGTGCTGTCTGAAGGTGCCGGGGTGTTGATTCTTGAGGAGTATGAGCGGGCCAAAAAACGCGGCGCCAAGATTTACGCCGAGCTGCTCGGCTACGGTGCTACCGGCGATGGCTACCATATTACCGCCCCGCTTGAAGATGGCTCAGGTGCAGCGGAGGCTATGAAACTGGCCTTGCAACAAGCCAAACTTGAACCGAGCCGGATTGATTATATCAATGCCCACGGGACCAGTACCCAGCTCAACGACGCGGCCGAGAGTTTGGCAATCAAGAATGTTTTTGGGGAGCATGCCTATAAATTGGCTGTCAGCTCTTCGAAAAGTTGCTTAGGACATTTGCTCGGTGCCAGCGGTGCGGTAGAATTGATCGTCTGCTGCAAAACCATCGAGAAGGGAATCATTCATCCGACCGCCAATCTCGACGAAATCGCCGATGAGTGTGATCCCAAGATGGATTACGTGCCAAAAGAAGCCCGTTCGGCTGATGTAAAATATGCCCTGAGTAATTCGCTCGGATTCGGCGGCCACAATTGCAGCCTGATTATCGGAAAGGTGTAGCAGACCGAGAGTTGCGGGATTGCAGCAGGTATAAAATAAACGCTAAGAAAACTCCGGCCGAAGGGTCGGAGTTTTTTTAATGAGGAGTTTTAGACGCAATGTCGGTGTTTTGGGCCATTGTACTGTTGCCGGCAGGGATCGGCATTCTTGTCAAGGGGGCTGACTGGCTGGTGGAGGGAGCGGTCGCCCTGGCTGAACGGCTGGGAATGACATCGCTGATTATCGGCCTGACCATTGTCGCCATGGGCACGTCGGCTCCGGAAACGGCCGCCAGTATTGCCGCCGCCCTGTCGGGTTCCGGTGACATCGCCGTGGGCAATGTCTATGGGTCCAATATCGCCAATCTTGCCCTTGTTGGCGGGCTGTGCGCCTGCATCCGCCCTATCGCCGTCCAACGGGCGGTTTTACGACGCGACATTCCGCTGATGCTGGCTGCGACATCTGCCTTGTGGGTGGTTTTTTTTGATACCGCACTAACCCGAACCGAGGCGTTAATACTCATCCTCTTTTTTGTCGGAATTTTAGCATTCATGACACACACCGAACGGCCTCGTGGCCGGGCGGTTCGGGAGGTTTTAAGTGAGTTGGAATCCAAAATTGAGCACGTCGCCCGTGCCATTCCCAAGTCTTTGCCGCTGTCGTTTTTCCTGATTGTTGTGGGATTGTGCGCCTTGGCCGGCGGCGCCCACCTAACAGTGCTGAGCGCCTCAGCATTGGGACGGGCTATCGGCCTTTCAGAGGCGGTTATCGGCCTGACGATTGTTGCGGTGGGAACGTCGCTTCCGGAGATGAGCACCTGTTTGGTGGCATCTCTGAAAGGACATGACGACCTGTCGGTGGGGAATCTGGTCGGATCGAATATCTTTAACGCCCTGTTGGTGACAGGCACGGCCGGTCTTGTGAAGCCGTTTGCAATCAGCGAACGGCTTGCGGGGCTGGACTTTTGGCTGATGGCAGGGATATCGGTGGTGTTCGCCCTAATCGCTTTTTTCAGGCATCGCATTAGTCGAACAGCCGGCACAATACTGTTTATCGGATACGGCGGCTACCTCGTGTATCTTTTTGCCTTAAACCGATAGTATTCGGCAAGCCGGAGAACACCCGTGTGGTATTCCCCGGCTTGCGTAGGTACGATCAATTTGAAGACTCCCATAGAATCATGCCGTGCTCATACGGCTCAACCAAATCTTTATGCCGCGGCATAATACGCAGCGAAAAGCCGTGCTTGCCGGAACTGAGACAGGGAATCGAACCCACAAACGAAGCGGTTCTGGTCTCATCCAAAGACCCCTCGACAAACTGCATCTCGGCAATTTGGGGGTTTTCGATTCGTCCAGTCGAATCAACAGAACCATGGTAAATCTGTACCGACACATCGTCCGGATTAAGCCGACCCAGTTGCACTTTGGCATTCACCCGGATTTCCGAGCCGACCCGCAGTTCGGGATGTCGGCCGTTCCAGTGGGTAAAGACCTCACCGTCGCGGGTCTGGACTTCGACATTTTTAATGTTCAGATCTGACCAGGCATGGCGTACGGTATTTTTCCAAGCCGACAGTTCTCGCAGGCGAGCGCTGTCATCCGCTGTCAATTCCCGCCACTTCCTGTCGGCCGTGATGTAGAATTTTCGGGTGTACTCAGCCACCATCCGGCTTGTATTAAATCGCGGTGCGCACCATTTGATGGTGTTCTTCATCCGACGAATCCACCGCCGCGGCAGCCGATCTTTGGATCGGGCAAAATACAACGGCACGACTTCCTGCTCGAGCAGATTGTATATAGCGTGCGATTCGACTTCGTCCTGATAAGACAAATCGTCGTATTCCTCGCCGGCCCCGATAATCCAGCCGCCGTCGGGGATGTAGCCTTCACACCACCAGCCGTCGAGGGTACTCATATTCAGTACACCGTTCAGGGCGGCTTTCATTCCGCTTGTGCCGCTGGCTTCCATCGGACGTCGCGGATTATTCAGCCACACGTCCACTCCCTGCACCATATAGCGGGCAATGTCAATGTCGTAATCCTCAAGAAACACCAGACGTCGGCGAATCTCCGGATGTTCGGTGGCAAAATGCACCAGTTGGCGAATGATCTCCTTGCCGGCGGTATCACGCGGGTGGGCTTTGCCGGCAAAGATAAACTGAACCGGTGTTTCAGTGTTACTGAGCAACTTGATCAATCGCTCCGGCTCGCGCAGCAATAAATTGCCGCGTTTGTATGTTGCGAATCGACGCGCAAAGCCGATGGTTAACGCCTCCGGATCCAAAACCTCATCGGCCCAGCTCAATTCGGTATGGAACGCACCGCGTCGCTGAAGCTGACGTTTGAGTCGGGCTCGCGCAAAGCCGACCAGCCGCTCTTTGTATCGCTGGTGAATCCGCCACAATTCCTCATCCGGAATCTGATCGATGTTGTGCCAGATGGACTTATCAACAATCTCTTCGCTCCAGCGGGCACCGAGATAACGTTCAAAAAGCAAATTGATTTCGGCGCCGAGCCATGTCTTTGCATGAACCCCGTTGGTGATGGCGTTGATCGGGACCTCTTCAGTAGGCAATTCGCCCCACAACCCCCCCCAGATCGTGCGGGAGACTTCACCGTGAAGCTGGCTGACGCCGTTACGGTATGCACTGGTACGAAGTGCCAACACGGGCATCTTGAATGACTCGGTGGGGTTGTCCGAATGAATCCGCCCAAGGGCCAAAAATTGCTCGCGATTCAGCCCCAGTTTGCCGTAATAATCGCCGAAGTATTTATCCATCATCTCAACGGGAAACTCATCGTTGCCGGCGGCAACAGGAGTATGAACGGTAAAGACATTACTGGCTTTGGCCGCCTCAAAGGCTTCCTCATAGGTCATATTATAACGGCTGCGAATGCGCCGGATCCGCTCCAGCGCCATAAACGCGGCATGTCCTTCATTCATATGGCACACGGTCGGTTCCAGATTCATCGCATACAGCGCCTTTAAGCCGCCGATGCCCAGGACGATTTCCTGACAAATCCGCATCTCTGAATCGCCGCCGTACAGCGTCTGAGTAATCGTTCGATCAAACGCAGAATTGGTCGGCAGATTGGTATCCAGCAGATACAACGGTGTTCGGCCGACCATGACCTTCCAGATTTGAGCAGAAACCGTTCGGCCGGGGAAGGGAATGTTGATGATGACCGGATGGCCGCTTTCCTTACGCACCAACTCCAGGGGCATATTGTGAAAATCATTGTCGATATAGTGTTCCTGCTGCCAGCCATCGGTGTTGAGATATTGACGGAAATAGCCCTTCTGGTAGAGCAGCCCTACGCCCGCCAGCGGCACGCCCAGGTCCGAAGCGCTTTTGAGATGGTCGCCGGCCAAAATCCCCAGACCGCCCGAATAAATCGGCAAACATTCATGAATGCCGAATTCAGCGCTGAAATACGCGATTGTCGGGCGGGTACCTTCACGGGCGTAAATCTTGTCGAACCATGACGGGGCGTTGAGCGTCTCTTCCAGTTTCTGGCGAGCCTGGCGCAGTTGATATAAAAACCCCTCATTGTGCGATAAGTCTTCCAGACGCGCCTGCGAAACCATACCGAGCATGCGGATGGGGTTGTGGGCACATTGCTTCCACAGGTCATAATCAACACGACGGAATAACTCCGTGATTTCGTAATGCCATGACCAATACAAATTGCCCGCCACCACATACAAGTCTTTCAACGGCTCCGGCAGAGACGGCTTGACCGTAAATGTCCTGACTGTTTGCATTCCGGTTTTTTCCTTATTCGACGACTTTATTGATAATTCCATAAAACGGTTCCTGTTCTAAAATTAAAGGTAATATTTACATCGGCTGGATTCGAAAATGTCTTAACAGATTCCTCCCCCAGCCGAGATAAAAGGCATAAAAAGAACTCTACGGGCAGGTCCTATAATACCTCTTCCTACTCTTACTGTTCGTTGATTTTTTTGTTCATATTATGATTTTACGCACACACCGCGAGATGGGTCTGAAAAAAAAATTGCTTACCAATAAGGCACCGCCTCAGGAGACACCAAATCGGCAACAGGATAAACCTTTGTTTTCGGTCTGACCAAGCTGGCATGCTCGGAAACGATAGTCAAAACGCCGCCTTCGGGGATAACCTGTAACCGCGTTCCATAGGCGGAAACTGCCCGCAGGACGATATCCAGAGCCTTGTCCGCCGGCAGGGCACCAACCCCTTCAATGCCGACAGGCGTATCGCGATCCACAAACGCGTTGCGTTCAAGGTCATTCCATAAAACCACGATCGGCAGTCGAGGCTCCCTGCTGCTGATGTGCGTCAAGGCCTCTTCAAACGGCGTATCGGGCCGAATAGAGGACAAATCCACCAATCCCCACGGCCCCTTGACGCTGGAGGAGGGGCGTCTTGTAACCGACGGCGTCCTTAACGGCACAATATCGGCAAACGGGGCAAACGGAGGAAAAGGCTCGAAATCTTTCCCATCCTCGTCATGCTCCAAAGGCCGCACCGGTGGTTTTTCTTGTACCAGCCCCCTTTCTAGCAGTTCACGGCCCAGATTGCTGCCATCGGCGTAGACATCAGCGGTAAGCCGAAAATAGCCGTGATCGTGCACATTTCGCAATACAATCCGTTCCGCAGCGGTAAGTCGTTTGACCAGATACTGCCGGGCATCGATAACCGTATTCGGGTCGGCTGCCGCTTGCACGCCGGCCAACTCCACAATAAATCGCACCTGTGTCGGCCCGGCGTAATCCCGCAGCCTGCACGCAAACGATGTCGCCCCTTTTACCTGGTCAAATTGACTGACCGTATAAGTAACGGCTATTCCCTGATCTGTATTTATAGCCACAACGCTAATCAGCAGCGCACTGACCAAAAATGTTATATGACCACA
>JAAYQH010000222.1 GCA_012519365.1 Planctomycetota bacterium
CATAGAGCTATAAGAAGAAAAAGAGCATTTATTTCATTTTTAATTATACGCTAATTATCGGCCGATTCAAGCAAAAAGTTAAATCTTTTTTTATTTTCCCATAAAAAAACCCATTCTCAGCACAAAAAACGCAATTTTTTGGTCAAAAACAGATTTTTTGTTCGTCAAATTTCCCTTTTTTTCTCATGCAAACAGGGCCTCCACAAATCCGTCTGGGTCGAATTCTGCGATATCCTCCGGCGTTTCGCCCAACCCGACAAACTTGACCGGAATATCCAGCATATCTTTGATTGCGATGACGATGCCGCCGCGTGCGGTGCCGTCGAGCTTGGCCAGAAAAATGCCGGTCACATTTATCGACTCGGTAAAGATTTTGGCCTGCATGATGGCGTTTTGTCCCGTTGTTGCGTCGATGACCAGCAACACCTCGTGCGGGGCACCGGGGATTTGCTTGGCCACGACGTTGCGAATCTTGCTCAGTTCTTCCATCAGATGTTTTTGGGTATGCAGCCGACCGGCTGTATCGACAATCAAAAAGTCTGCCCCCCGGGCCATCGCCGCCTGACAGGCGTCATACGCCACCGCCGCTGGGTCGGCGCCGGATTTGTGCTTGACGATCTGCACGCCGGTGCGTTCGGCCCAGATGCTCAACTGCTCCACCGCCGCCGCACGAAACGTATCGCAGGCCGCCACGATAACCGATTTGCCGTTGCTGCGAAGATTCGCCGCCAGTTTGGCGATACTGGTGGTCTTGCCCGAGCCGTTGATCCCCGCAACCAGAATCACCGTCGGCCCGGCCGGCGCAATATTGATCTGGCGGTTCCGCTCCGGCCAGTAGGATTTCATTTTATCCTTCAAAAAGGGGATAATATCGTCGGTTTGGGTAATCGTTCCGCCTTTCCAGGCCGTTCGCAGGTCCTCGATCAGCCGTTCGGTGGTCTCCACCCCGATATCATCACTGATCAGCGTCGCCTCCAGTTCCTCCAGCAACTCATTGTCTATCTTGTGTCCCTTCGGCAGCACCGCCGCCAGACTGGACGAAATCCGCGAGCGTGTCTTGCTCAGGTGTTCTTTTAGATAGTGTACCGTCTTTGAGAAAAAACCCATCGATATCTCCGCAAAAGTACAGGTTGAAAAACCAATAGTTTAACGATACCGACAGATTTTTCAAGCCGTATTTGGCCGCTACAGGGTGTTGACGATGCCGTCTGCGATGGCCGAGGCGATGCGTTCCTGATAGCCTCCATCCAACAGCATGGCTGCCTCATTGGGGTTGGACAAAAAGCCCGCCTCCACCAGCACCGCGGGACATTGCGTGCGCACCAAAACCCGATAATCGGCGGTACGCAGTCCCTTGCTGGGAATCCCGATACGCGACATCGCGGTCTCCAGTTGTCGTCCGGCCCGTCGGGACGCTTCGCTGGCCGAGCGTGCGATATAAAGGGTAAATCCCTGATGAAGTCGGTCATGGTTCGAATCGGCGTGAATACTGACAAATAAATCGGCATTGGCGCGATTGGCAATTGCCGCCCGTTCTTCCAGTTCAATAAAGGTATCGTCCGAACGGGTCATAATGACCTCCACCCCGCGTTGCCGGAGGTTTGCCGCAACCCGCTTGGCAATCTGCAGCACAATATCTTTTTCTAAATGGCCCAAATAACTCGTCGCGCCAGGGTCCTTTCCGCCATGCCCCGCGTCAATTACAACCAGGCCGTTTCCCGTCCGCGGCGTCCACGGACTGGGCGTTGGCAGCGGTGCGGGGGTCCAGACCGTTTGGCCGGATTTCAGGAACGGGCGAATCTGTGTTAACAGGATTTCCGAGACATAATATGTCCCGTTGACATCTACCACCGGCCCGACCGACGCTACCGACTCCCCGTTGACATAAACCCGACCATCTTCATACATAAACAGAAGCACGCGATTGGTCGTGTTTTTCAGCTCATAATAGGGATTGCCCGTCTTGGTAACCGACAATCCCAGTTGACTGCCCAAATCGTTGACCGACAGCATATAGGCCGGCGGCGTGCTGCGCGTTCGGATTGAAGAGCCGCCCGATGTGCGACCGTGTGTCGGCTCCTGACAGCCCGCCAACGCGAG
>JAAYQH010000223.1 GCA_012519365.1 Planctomycetota bacterium
GATGTGCTTAGGATTGAGCGATTTCATACGCCCTGCGGCTGCACAATTCCGGAGTTAAAGAAGCGTGAATATGCGCCGGACGAAGAAGGCGCGATTACCGTTCGTTATAATGCCCCAGCAGGTGCGGTTACCGATGTAAAACCGGTATATGTTTATACAAATGACCCTAAAAATCCGCAATACGAGTTGACCATCAAGGCCCGTGTGGTGGTCAATGTGGAAATCAGCCCGCGGGATGTGACATTGCTGTTGGATCAGGAAAATGCGGGGATGCCGAAACTAACCGTCAAGAGTACCGACGGCAAGGCATTTGCGATTACCAGCGTCTCGGCGACCAATGATGTGATCAGGATCCCGTTTGACCGAAATCAACGCGCGACGGAGTTTATTCTTGAGCCTATAGTGGATATGAAAAAAGTTGAATCGGTACCTGCTGGTCTGATACAGGTGAACACAGACCATCCGCAATCTGGACTTTTGACGGTACGGTTCACCGTTAAGCCCTATTTTGAGGTCTCCCGCCCGCGAATTATCCTTCAAAATATCACCCCTGGGGAGGAAATTATTCGCGATGTGTGGATCCGCAGCAATTACGACCAAAAAGTTGAAATTGAATCCTTTTCCTCCAAAAATGGGATGATGACCATTGATAGCCAACGATCTGATGGAAATCATCTGCAAATTATGGTAAAAATCACACCTTCTGCCGATGCTCCTACCCCAACTCGCCGATATATATCAGACGAGCTTGTCATCAAACTGACCAGCGGACAGGAATTGACAATTCGCTGCAATGCGTGGTTTAGGTTGAATTAGACACAAATTTCCTTGTTCTTGTCGGCAAATCTTTATTTGCCAAGGGAACAAATCGGCGTTCGAGATGTCTAAAGGTTTGATGAAAGCCGGTCTGAGTGTGTCTGATTATCGCGAAATAAGGATGTGTCGGAGTTTTAATGGTTAAAACACTGCGGATATTGAGTTATTTGCTGGCTGCGGCGGCGGTCTGCGGTGTGGTTTTTCTGGTGGTATTGGGGCTGAAAGGCGACCCTGAAATCGAGGCCTTTTTGAATAAGCCAGGCATCGTTGATACCCTAAAAGGTGACCTTCAGTCGGCCAGCCAATCCGAGCAGACGGTTTCCCCTCTGGTCACACAGGCCAAGAAATTTGCCTTGCGGATTGATCCTCCCCCGCCTCCTCCGCCTGAAAAGCCGGCCGTTGCGACGGCTGAGCGTCAAAAACCGGAATCCAAACCCCCGGCCGAGCCGGACCGTCCGGTGCAGATTGTGCCGCCGCGTCCGGTGTCGGTGCGGTTTGATTTGGTGGCGACCGCCCGCGCTGAAAATGACCCGACTCGGTCGTATGCGTTGTTAAAGCCGGTAGTCGGGCCGGCCAAGTGGGTACGTCTGGGCGAAAAAGTCGAACACCTCGAAATTCGTGAGATTCATGACGGCAGCGTGGTGTTGTATCAAGACGGGAAAAAACACTCCGAGCTCTTTGTGCCAAAGCCAAAGTCCGGTGTTCGGTCATTGCTGAAAGAAGGTCCCTCGGCTACTGCCGCTGCCCATGCGAGCGGGCCAAGCAGCGTTACCACAACCGCCAGCGGCCCAAGGCCGCAAGCCCCTGCGGAAGAGACAACCGCCACAGGGCCGATTCGTGTATCGCGGGACGCGGCACGTCAACCGGGAAAACCGGGGGTAGATGCACAGGCACGGATTCAGCAGGTGACCGCTTCGGTCCGGCAGCCCAGCCCGGAGGAAAAGAAAGAATCTCTCCAGCGGAGCATCTCAAGCATTCAGCAAATTATGCAGCGTGACGATCCGCATGTGTCCCCCGAAGAGAAAAAGCGGGAGCAGGAGGCATGGATACAGTTGCTGCAACTTTTGCAAAAAGAAAAACAGACGCTTGAAGAAAATGTCCCCGTAGACAGCCGGAACGCCGGCAAAGTCAATGATGCCGAACCAAAGGGGGATTTTACCGATGAATCTCAGGCCGAGACGCCCGATTCGTCCGAAAATAAAACGGAAAATGGAACGCATTGATGACCATGCAGAATCCGAACAAGAACAGGTATGAGGCTATGAATAGGGTAACACGACGGGCAGACACGAGGACAACACAACGGGGCCGGCACTGTGTTTCGGTGATCCGGACGGGGTTGCTGATGGGTTTGCTGGTGTGGCTTTTTGCGTATGCAGAGACGGACACTGGGCCGCTTCGCAGTCGGGTGTTTCGTCTTCAACACATCAGCAGTACCGCGGCGGAGGGCTTCTTGCGGCGTCTGAATATCGGCACGGAGTACAATACGCTCTCGCCGGAGGTGATTATCGTCACCAGCAATCGGACGCAGGATTTGGTCAAGGCCACGGCGGTGCTGATGCTGGTCGACAGTGAGTCGCCGGTTGAGATTCGTCCTTTAATGGTGCCGACGGAGCAGATGCCGGCGCCGACGCATGAAGAACTTATAGTACGGCTTCGCGGCCTGACAATTGGGACGCTGCTGAATGCGCCGCCGATGGGCTCGCCCAATCCGGCGATTGTGGACCTGTTTGAAGGGACGTTGATCGGGATTGGTTCAGTGGAGGTTCTGGATCGTATTGAGGCGTTTGTCAAAACGTGGAAGGAAGAGAAAACAGCCCTGACCGAGCCGGCGAAGGCGGAACGCGAAGAAACGAGGCCTTCGCTGGCCGAGATAGCCGCTCGGATTTTTGGTGATGAGGTATCGCCGGAAACATCTGCCGAGCCGAATCAGGTTGAGCCGGCCGAGGCCCCAACGCCGGCTGCAACAGCGCGTGTGAACACAGAGACTGCCGAGGCCGTAGAAGCTGCTAAGGCAGAGCCGACACCGCAGACCCAGCCGGAGCAGAAACCGGCGGTCTCTGAGGAGTCGGTACCGAGCGGCGATGAGGAACAACAGGCGATGGAGGCCGTTCGCAGCCGGAGGGAACAAATGGCCGGTGAGGGGGCCGAGGCGTCTGATCGGGGGCTGTTGGAGGCTCTTGAAATGCTGCTGAAAACATCCGAACAGGCCGCGCAGCAGGCGGCCATCCCCGTTCCGCAAGAGCCGCAGGAGTCCGAGGTTGCCGGGCCAAATGACGCGGAGGTAAAGACCGCCGGCAGGCGTATTGTGACCCGGACCGTTTTGCCGCAAGAGAAGGCTGACGAAGAGTTGGAACTGACGATTACGCTGCCGGAAGAAGTGGAAATCGAGGCTCTGGTGGAACTGGTGGGCAAGCAGCTCGGGCTAAACTATATGTATGACCCTGCGATTTTGCGAAATCAGAAGGTGATGCTTAAAATTCACGACGGGACAATCCGAGTTCGGGATTTGTATTCGCTGCTGGAATCCGTATTGCGGTTTCGGGGTTTTGTGATGACCCGTCGGGATCAGTTGGTTACGATTGCCCGCACGCAGGATGTGGCCAACGTCGATCCGGTACTGCGCAAGCCGGACGAGCCGATCCAGCCGGGCGATGTGGTGGTCAGCAGTGTGTTTGAGTTGGAGTATATCGACGTCAATTCGGCGCTGAATATGTTGACGCAGATGAAACTGGGGGCCGATTTTGTAGCGATTGCGGAAACCGGGACCCTGATTATCACGGATTATGCGTTCCGGATGGAGCGGATTCGCGAAGTCTTGAAAATGATTGATGTGGCCGGCGCGCCGAAGGATTTTCAGTTTCGTCAGATTCGCTATATGCAGGCCGGCGAACTGGTTCCGAAAGTCAAAGCGTTGGCCGGCGAGATTCAGGGGGGCAGCATTACCGTAGCCAGTCAAGCGGCTTCTGCTCAGCCGACAGCCCAACCGCCGGCGACCACCGCCGCCGAGCGGGCGCGACAATTGGCTGAACTGCGTGTCCGCCAACAGTTGCAGGCTCATGCCCAGCAAGAGGGGCAGGTCTCGGCTCAGCAAGCTGTTTTTCTGGAAGCGGATGAACGGACCAATCGGGTGTTGATGATTGGGTATGCTGAGGAACTGGCGCTTGTTAATCAGTTGATCGACAGTCTGGATGTGCCGAGTCACGATTTACGGTTTATTCGGGAGTACACGATTCAGAACGTCGAAGCGACCGAAGTGATTACCGTGCTCAACGAGCTGGGTCTGGCGCGGGTCACGGTCAGTACTGCGCAGCCGACGGCGGCCCGTCC
>JAAYQH010000224.1 GCA_012519365.1 Planctomycetota bacterium
CTCGCGTTGAAAACTGCGGGCCTTCCATGCACACATACGTACCTTCGGAGTGAGTGACGGTTTGAATCTGCTGAGCTGCCGTCATCAACCGGTTACGCAGACGCGCACAACACGGCTGGGCAAACTCCACATGGACCGCGCCTAACTCATCAAAAAATGTGTTTTTCCGGCGCCACGTCTTATCGATGAACTGATCGGGCAGGACCAATTGTCCCGGATGGATGGTTTCGCGCAGTGACCCGACCGCACCACTGGCAATGACGGCCGTAACGCCGAGGGATTTAAGGGCGAACATATTGGCTGCATACGGGACGTGACTGGGTCCCAGACGATGCCCCTTTCCATGGCGGTTCAGGAACGCTACACGATGGGCCCCGACCCTGCCGAGCAGTACCGGTCCGCTTGGCCTGCCAAAGGGGGTATCCACCTCTTTAGAGTCCGCTTCTTGCAGCCGTTCGGCGATCACATCGCCCAGTCCCGTGCCTCCGATAAGACCAATCATCGAGTTTTGCATTCAAGTACCTCCGATTTATACCCTATGATATTGCATTTATATTACCCACAGACTTCCGAAAAAACAAGCCGCCGATACACGCGTATCGACGGCTTGAAATCTTACGATGTTAAACCGTGTTTATTCGAAGAACCGTGTCGCTTCGGTTTCCATCACTTCGCGATCCAGTTCTTGCGTATTCATCACAACGCGGAAGCGGGCATCATCGGATTTGACCGCTTTGACCACCACACGCCATTCAGCCTTGGCGCCGGGAGCCAGAGAGGCAAGAGGTTCAAAGCTGACCACGCCGTTGGCATAGGTGCCTCGCGTTGCGCCGCTGGATGAGACAAACTCCATCGAATCTTCAAGATGAGCCTGAATCCGAATGTTCGTATCCGGCGCACTCCCTTGGTTGGTGACGACGATGACATACGTCTCGTTTCCGCCGACTTCGATCGGGTCTTGAAGGTCGATCACTTCCAGCAGTACCGCCGGGACACCTTCAATCCGCGTTGCTGCCGCTGCGGCAACTGCCTCGGCGCAGGTCGCTGTTGCCCGTGCCTCATTGCGATAATTTCCGGAAGAAGACGGCCGATAGCTGACGGTCAACGTACGGCTGGCGTTGGGAGCCAGTGTCCCCAGATTCCAAGTGACTCGTCCTGCGGCCACTTGACCGTTGTTGCTGACCTGCACGCCTTCCACATTGGCCGGAATCGTATCGGTCACAATCGTTTCCGTAGCCGGAGCGTTGCCCTTATTGGTCACAACAATGTCATAGGAAATCGTGCGGCCGAGCCAGTCCCGTGCCGGACCGGTCTTTTCGATGGCCAAAATCGGTTGTGTGACAACTGTGCGGGTTTCGCCGGATTCGGCCTTCAAATTGCCGTCCGCGACCGCCACCGCCTTATTGGTATAGGTTCCGGTCTTATCTGCACGAACAATCACAGTACGGCTGACGGATTGGCCGGGTGCCAAGCTGCCCAATGCCAGATCAATGGTTGTTTTGCCATCAGTGGTTTTGAGTCCTTCGGGAAGCTTATCCGACAGTTTGACGTTAGCCGCGGTGCCGGTTCCTTTGTTGGATACTGTGAACTGAAGCGGGATATTATCGCAAATCAACACCCGCTCAGGAGCGGTCTTGACCAGCGCAAGAGCCGGTTGAACCACTTCGGTCCGGGCACAGGCCGGAATAATGTAGGTGGCATTGGCGCACGTCTGAAGTGAGCCAACCTGCTCAGCGGTTCCGACTATGACGATTTTTTCCGAGGCGTTTGGCCCCAGCGAATCCATCGTCCAGCTCAATGTTCGACCGTCCAGTTTGCCGGCGGGGGTGGAACTTTGATACTTAAATCCGGCCGGCAAATTTTCTTTGATGACCACCTCGTGCAGCATCATATCTGTCAGGTTGGTTGCCGTAATCGTGTATTCAAACGGCTGATTGAGCTGAACCTTCTCAGGCATCAGTTTTTCCAGTTTAATGGCGCCGCAACAGGAACAATCATACATGCGAATGACGTGATTGGGGCCCTTGGACAAAACCGGGGCCGGAGCGGGTGCCGGTGAAGGGGCAGGCTCGGTAACAGCAGGGGGGGCTTCGGGTTCACATTCTCCTTGCAGGCATGCGCATCCCGAGACCAATAATCCCATAACTGCGCATAAACAAAGTACTTTTTTCATAAGACACCTCCAAACAAAGTTTTTAATTTGACATACACACCTTTATCCATGTGAAAATAAAAAATCAATAAGGCGGGCTTCTATTTGGTTTTTTCATTACATCCATGTTCTGTTTTCTCCGCTGCTGGGCAAAACCACACTCTGAGCTCAGAGGAGCAGATACCATATAACAATATTAGACCTTTTGAAAAGAGAATGCAACCCTATTTTGTCAATAAATAGGAAAAATCTCAAAAGACCTTTTCTCAATTCAGTGAGACGCAGTTCTCTTGACGAGAGCGGATGAATCGTTACAATATCCTCAATCAATTGTTTTTTTGCGAGAGATGAAAATGCTTGAGATCATCGCTGTCATTACGCTGCTCTTATTATTGGGGCTCATTGTCCTGGTGGGGCTGTTAATTCAATCTGTGGCCACGGCTC
>JAAYQH010000225.1 GCA_012519365.1 Planctomycetota bacterium
CGAAGAAAATATCCGATTCGCGCTGACACTCGAGCCGAACAGAACGGAGCTTAAACAGTGGCTCCAGAGCACCCCGTCGCAACCACATTTTACGTCGACCACCCTGGCGCAGGAAAAACAATACAATCCATTTTTACGATGCGACCAGGAAACCATCCGTCAGGCGGTCAATCGGCAGGAGCCTGAAGCTGTATTTACGGAATTGCGCCGCCGGAAGGACCATTTCTGACCAGGTGCCATCTTGTTTTCGGGGGCTTGACCCAATTGCGGTTTTGGATTATAACCAAAACAAAATCAATCAAACACCTTTTGGAACATAGGAAACAACTTATGAAACCAACGCAACAAAGCCGCCTCGCCGGGAGGGTGCTGGTCAGTTTCCTGGCCGTTTTGTCTTTTGGAACCCTCGCTTACGCCAAATCCGAGGCCCCGACTCGGCCGGAGAAACTGTTTGATTACCAGTTAATCACTCTCGACAATGGGATGCGGGTAGTGACGGTGGAAGATTTTTCGGCCCCGCTCGTCGAGGTCCAGGTCTGGTATGAAGTGGGCTCCAAAGACGAAGAGCCGAATCGTCAGGGCTATGCACACATGTTTGAGCATATGATGTTCAAGGGCACCGACCGGGTCAGTTCTGATGGGCATTTTAGCTTTATTCGAAAGGTCGGCGGCACCTGCAACGCCTACACCAGTTTTGACCAGACGGTTTATATCCAGACCCTGCCGGCATATGAGCTGGAGCTGGCATTGTGGCTGGAGGCCGAACGAATGGCGTTTTTGAAAATTGATCAGGACAATGTGGACACTGAACGTAAGGTCGTTGAAGAAGAACTGCGGATGGGTGAAAATCGCCCATACGGCACATTGTTCAAAAAAATCTATGCCGCGTTGTTCAGCCAGCACCCCTATCGCTGGACGCCCATCGGCAATATCGCCCATCTGCGTGCTACCAGTGTTGGGGACCTGCGGTCGTTCTGGAATCGTTATTATCTGCCCAACAACGCCACGTTGGTAATTGTAGGGGCCGTTAAACATCAAGATGCCCAAAAGATGGCCGAGCGTTATTTCGGCTGGATTTCCCCCGGGCCGCAGCCGCCGCGTGTGACGATTGAAGAACCGCAGCCAACCTCTGCCCGAACGATTGTGATTGATGATGAAAACGCGCCGACCGGCGAGGTGATGATGATCTGGCGAACCGTCCCGATGGGCCATCCCGATGAAACGGCGCTGGATTTTCTGAGTGAAATTCTCGGCGGCGGAAAAAGCAGCCGTGTTTATAGCCGTTTGGTTGCCGAGCAGCAAATCGCTGTGGACGCTGGCAGTTGGACGCAAAATTTGCAGCAAGCCGGTCTGTTTACCCTCTCGGCGACCCTGCCGACCACGTCAGAAGAGTACGAAACCGCCCTGGCAGCGCTGGCTGAACAACTCGAGGCGATTCAAGAAAACGGTATTTCCGAAGAGGAGCTGGAAAAGGCCCGCAACCAACTGCTCCGAAATACAGTAACCGCCACGTTGACCGTTCGAAGCAAGGCCCGACTCATCGGAACGGCGGCAGTCATCATTGGCGATGTGACCCGCGTCGATCGGCTTTTGGATGAAATTCGAGCCGTTACCGCCGAGGATGTGCAGCAGGCCGCCAATGCCTATCTCAGAAAAGATCGCGTATTTCGGTTTATCGTCAAAAAGAATGAAAAAGGCATGCTCGGCGCACGGCTGGACGATGACAGTGCCCCGATTACTGCCGAGCCGGAACGTGTTTCCCCGCCGCCGGGACGGCCGGGCGTCCAGCGACCGGAAGATTTCCCCGAAACGCCTCCGTTCGCCAAGTCGCGTACCACCAACTTTGACCTGCCTTACCGCGAAAGTGTCTTGCCCAACGGTCTAAAGGTGATGACCGTGTCTAATCCCAAGGCGCCGTTTGTGTCGGTGATGCTGGGCCTGCCCAACGGGGCTTGGACGGAAGATAAGCCCGGCCTTGCCGCCATAACGCTGGAAATGTTGACCCGCGGTACGGAAAAATACAGCGAAGCCGAATTGGCCCGACTTCTTGAACGGTATGCCATTTCTTTAGAAGGATCGGCCAATAAAGACAACGCCCTCGTGTCGATGAGCGCCTTGACTGAGCATCTCGAGCGCGGGATGGAGCTGATGACCGAGACGGTCTTAAAACCGACCTTTGTCGAGACTGAATTTGAGAAATTGCTGGCTCAGGAAATTACCACCTTAAAAGTTCGCCAGCAAGACCCGCGTTACCTGGCGGAGACATGGTTTTACAGGTCTGTCTTTGACGAGCATCCCTATAGCCGCCCGATCAAAGGAACACCGGAACACCTCCGGCAGATCCTGCCGAGCGACCTGAAATCGTGGTGGAACAAGTTTGCCCGTCCTGATCAAACGGCGCTGATTTTTGCCGGCGATATCACGCAGGAAAAGGCCGCGATGCTGGCCGGGAAATACCTTGGCCAATGGAAAACGGTGTCGGCGGAAACACCCCAGGTTCCGGCCGATGTTCCGACGCCCAAACCGACTCATATCGTGCTGGTGGATCGTCCCGGCAGTGCCCAGGCTCAGCTCCATGTGGGGCATTTGGGGATCACACGCCACCAACAGCCGGATTATTTTTACGCCCTGATGGGTGCGAATTATTTCGGCGGTGCTTTCAACAGCCGACTAAACGAAAATATCCGTGTCAAACGCGGCCTGACCTACGGGGCCAGCGGCTGGTTCAACGCGCTGCGAATGGCCGGCACGTTTGAGGTCTCAACCTTTACCCGCAATGAGAGCGTGATGGAAACGCTGGAGGTGATTTTTGATCAGATTAAGCAGTTCCGAACCGTTTTCCCAAGTGAAACCGAATTCAGCGACACCCAAAGCTATCTGCTGGGCAGTTTTGCCCGCAATCGTGAAACTCCGCAGCAAGTCGCAAGGGATTTATGGCTGATTGAATCGCAACAGCTTGGACGCGACTATTTCCAAAAATTTTACGGCACTATTGAGCACGCCACACCTGAAGCCTGCATTCACGTCATTCAGAAGATCATTTATCCCGACAAACTGACGATCGTGGTTGTCGGCGATGCAAAGGTGCTCAAAAAGCCGCTGGAAACCCTCGCCCCTGTCGAGATCGTCCAGCCATAGGGAAGGCGAAGGACAAAGGATAGAAATCAGAGGTCAGAGAAAAACCAAGACTTTTCTCTGACCTCTGAACGCGAGGGTCTGCATACAGCGAATGTTTGCACGTGATTTACATCACCAACCATTTCATTAAATTGAAGTAATACAGCAGTGTGGCAACGTCAGCACACGCCAGCACAATCGGGCCGGCGGCAACTTTAGGGTCCATTCTCAGCGAACGAATCAGCGACGGGATCAGCACACCCAGCCCGCAAGCGGTCAAAATCGAAAGCGACACACTCATACCGACCGCCAAACTCTGGATAAACTGCCGTTTCGCAACAAATGCAGCTATTCCGATCAGCAAGCCGCAGCCTGCCCCCAGCAGCAGTGACGTTGCCAACTCCTTGCTGAGAAAACGACGAACAATACTCCACGAAAAGTACCGCTCATCGAGGGCCTGCAGCGTAACAGTCATTGACTGCGTACTGACACTCTCACCCAGCGCCAGCACAACGGCTATAAACATCGCCAGCAATACCACCTGCTGAATCAACAGTTCATAAAAACTTGCGATAAATGCACACAGTAAACCGCTGGCGACATTACACAACAGCCAGGGAAACCGTTCCTTGAATCGTGCCCAGGGCGAAACGTGCCGATTGAGGCTGATGTGCAGGCCGAGCATCTGAAAAAACCGATCTATCTGAGGGCGCTGCATCATCGAAAGCGAATCGATGGCATCTTCAGTAAAATGCCCTAAATCCAGCACGCCGAGCATCTTTCGTTCCTCATCAACCACCGGCACAGCCAATAGTTTATGCTCAAGCATCAGCGAGCCGGCCTGAGCAATTGTTGCTTCGTCGGACACCGCGACTACATCGGGCAGCATGCAATCGGCAATCTTCGTATCGGGCTTTGCAAACAATAGGTTGCGCACCGGCACCACACCGACAAGGCGCTGTTGGTCATCAAGCACGTAAAAATAGGTAATCTGCTGATCTGCTCGCTGTTTTTGGATTTTCGCCAGGGCCTGAGCAACCGTATCATCGGCCTTAAAACTGACAAATCGCCGATAAAGATGTTTCCTTGCCTGTTCATTCAAAAAAGTTCTGTTCGATGAATTCGTATTTTTTCCCATATGCTCTCAATATCACTCCCAAAACCAATTTCTATGAATCCAAGTTGAAATACTTCATCCATACGTCCGTTTCGCCCTCACTGATGCCGGTCTGTTTTTCACGCGGTTCGGCAGGCGTGCGAGAAGCAGACTCGAGGGTCTTGCTCATCGCCGCCCAGAA